>JBFZFJ010000485.1:0-4049 GCA_041306405.1 Verrucomicrobiales bacterium
GGCCTAGATCCCGCTTCACTTGCGATCACCTCGGGCGAAAATCTCCCGCATTGGACATGCGACAACGCCATTTACCATGTCGTGTTCCGGCTGGCGGATTCCGTCCCCCGATCGAAGCGCGAAGCCTGGATCCGCGAGCGCGAAAGCATCGCAGAGACCGCCCTACGGGCCGACCGCGAACTCACCGCCGAGGAGGAGGAACGCATTCGCTTCCTTTACTCGGAGCGGATTGAGCAGTTCCTCGATTCCGGGCATGGCGAGTGCCTCCTCCGTCAGCCGGCAATCGCGGACCTCGTCGCCGGGGCCCTCCGGTATTTTGAGGGCCAGCGCTACATCCTGCATTCCTGGTGTGTCATGCCCAACCACGTTCACGTCATCGTGCAACCACTCCCAGGCCACGACCTTTCCAAAATCATCCACTCCTGGAAATCCTTCACTGCGCATGAAATCAACCATCGCCTCGGGCGCACGGGCGATGTCTGGCAGCACGATGCTTATAACCACATCATCCGTTCAGCCAAGGAATACAACTTTCAGATCGCCTATGTTGTGACGCGCCGCGATAATCGCGGTGGATCGGGTATGGTTTGATTCGAGATGATTTGTGGGGGTGTGTGGTCGGGGCCCGCTCTGAGCGTGGGGGGCGGCGGACGGCAGGCCGACGGAGCGGAAGCCTTGGAGCCGTAGGCGGAAAGGCTGGAGCGGAGTCGGCCTGCCGTCCGCCGGGCGAACAGGTGGAGGGGCGAAAGTTTCTGATGTTGTTGGGATTTTTGGTAGTGGAAGAGGTGCAAATTTTCCAATGTGGATTGGAGGGGAAGGATCGACCTGAGGCGCCTTCTGAGTGCTTACAGTGCGGGGGAAAGTGTCGGTTCCACCGGCACGGGAGCTACGAGCGCTATGGTGGGGTGAGCGGCGAGGAGAGGGTGAAGGTGATGCGCTTTCTGTGCCCTCGGTGCGGCCGGACGTGGAGTGTGATCCCATCTGGGAGGCTGCCTTACTGGAGCCTTGGGGTGGCGCAGTTGGAGCGGCACTTGAATGAACAAAGCGAACTGGCGGGCAAGGGCGCGAGGCCCCCGCCCGCCCCCGAGATTGAGCGAGGATGCATCCGGCGGGCACACAAAAGACTGTCGGAACGCACGAACTTTCTCTGCGGGTTGTTGGGACAACAGATGCCGTTGTTGGAGAACAACGACCTCGGTTGCTTTTGGCGGGCCTTGCGAAAGCTCGGCTCGCTGGAGGAGATCTTGGTACGGCTGGCTCGGGATTTCAAGACCTCGCTTTTGGGGTGTTATCGCAGTTTTCGACCGCATTGGCAGCGGGCGCCGGACTCGGGTTGAGGCGACTCCGGTTGGGCATCGGCGTCCCACACAACCGTTGGGTTGGAAGCGTGACGGCGCCGTTTTAAAACCACGGCCTCATGTCAATACCCACGCCCAACCCGAAGGAACGCCTCGCGCTGCTGCGATTTGAGGTCATCTGCCACATCAAAACTCTCCGACAGGACGGCCAGCCGCTGGCCCTCTGCCTGAGGGACGCCGCCTCGCGCCCATGGCCCGGCGAGGAAGGTAAATATTACTCGTTTCGCACCATCGAGACATGGTGGTATGACTACACATCCCGCGGCTATCAAGGGCTGACCGGCAAGTCCGCCCGCACCGACGCAGGCAAAAGCCGATCGATCGATGAAGAACTCGGCCTGTGGTTATTGGATGCGGTGGCCAAAAGCCCCAACACGCCGCTTTCCGTGCTCTATCGCCATTGGGATGAGCATGGACGGGAGCTGCCCTCGCTCAGTTCGGTGCAGCGTTTTTTGGCCAGCCGGGGATACGACCGGCGCACGCTGAAGGCCGGACGTCTGGAAAGCGGCCCGCAAAAAGCCTTTGAGGCCCCGGCTCCCAATGACCTGTGGATGGTGGACTTCGCCTGCGGGCCGACGCTCCGATCGGCCGAAGGCAAAAGCATCGTGACGCACCTTTGCGTGCTCATTGACGATCATAGTCGATTGATCCCATTCGCTGCCTACTACCTGGCCGGCGACACCGCCGCCTTCCTCAACTGCCTCAAGCAGGCGGTCCTGCGGCGGGGCCTGCCGATCAAGCTCTATACCGATCAGGGCAAGCCTTTCGTTAATCACCACGCCCGCATCGTTTGCGCCAATCTCGGTATCCGACTCCTGCACGCCAAGCCCTACCATGCTTGGTCCAAAGGCAAGGTCGAGCGCCTCATCCAAACCATCCAGCGCGACTTCGAGATGACCCTGCGGCTGGAAAACGGCCACGTCCACAGTCTGGCCGAACTCAACACCGCCTTTTCCCGATGGATTGCTGCCACCTACCACCTGCGCGTGCATAGCTCCACGGACATGACTCCTCATGATCGCTTCACCCGTCATGCCCATGCGCTGCGCGCCGTGGAACAGCCCGATACTATCGATCCACTCTTTTATACCCGCCTCGAACGCACCGTGCGTAAGGACGGCACCGTCACCATCGGTAAAAAAATCTTCGAGGTGGACCTCTCTCTGCGCGCCCTCAAGGTCGAACTGCGCTTCGATCCCATCCTCATGGATCGCGTGGAAGTTTGGCATAAGGCCTCCTCCCAGGGAGTGGCTCGTCAGGCCGATCTCCACCTCAATAGCCAAATCCACCACCGGGGGCACAACTATGAGCGCTGATCCCTCACGCCAAGCCAAGACGCCGGCCTCTGACGATGACCTCCTGCGAGCGTGGGGGTTGCGCCGCGCGCCTTTTGCCGCTGATGAAAAATCCCGTGGGATCTTCGCCAGCGCTTCCCACAGCGAGGCCCTCACCTTCATGGACACCACCGCCGCCCTGCGCGGTGTGATGCTTTTAACCGGTCCCCCAGGCTCAGGCAAAAGCACCGTGCTCAAAAGTTGGATGACCACCTTAGAGCCAAAACGCTTCCTGCCCCTGCTCATCACTCAGGCCTCGCTTTCCGCCACCGGCGTCCTCGAAATCATCCTGGCCAAACTCGGCGAACGCCCGCGCTTCAAGCGCAGCACCAACCTGCTCGTCCTCGAAAAACACCTCGCCGAGCTCGACCCCGTCACCCTCGTCCTCATCCTCGACGACGCTCAAAACTATCCAGGCCCGGCCCTCGAGGAAATCCGCATGCTACTCGGACTCGGCGGCCGCACCCGCAGCGCTTTCGCTCTCATCCTCCTCGGCGACGAATATCTTCTGGGCTCCCTCAGGCTTTCCGTCCAACGCGCTCTCTTCTCACGCATCAGCGCTGCCCATAAACTCTCCGCTCTTCCACGTCACGACGTCCCAGCCTACCTCAACTGGCACGTCTCCCAGGCCGGCCTCGATCGCGATATCTTCGCACAAGCTTCTATCGACCTGCTCGCCGAAGCCTCCGATGCCATCCCCAGAACCCTCGACCTCCTCGCCCGATCCGCCTGGTTCATCGCCGCTCGCGCTCACGCCTCCTCCATCGAGCCAGATCACGTCCACCAAGCCATCAAAAACATCCCCTCAGCTCACGACAAAATCATCCACCCTTAACCCATTCCTCGCGGCGGCGGCGCGGGCCCCCTCGGCCCACACCGCCGCCGCTTTTTTGTCCTCACACCCCGCTCCTAAATCGAATATCCCCGATCCCTCCACGACCACCGCCCACATATCCCCACCTTTTATCTCGAAAAAAACTCACGTCATTACCACGACGCGCCACAGGAATGGCGGGCCCGTCCGCCCTTGAAAGTGTGCTTGGAGGATTACGACGCGCTACTGGGCGGTGAGGACGACACGCAAGACGAACAACCCCAAGCACAAGAGGAGGTGGCTCTTGAGTGCGCCTATTGATCCCACAGTGATGCTGCTGCGTTCGTTCTGCCTCTCGACCATGGCGGGCCAGTACGAGGAAGTCATGCGGCGGGCGGAACAGGAGGGTTGGAGCCACCGCCAGGTGCTCCGCCACCTCTGCGAAGGCGAAGCGGTCGAGCGGGCCCAGAAGCGCACCGCGCGGCTTCTGGCTGAGTCAGGACTGCCCGAGACTAAAACCCTCAGCACGCTTAATGAGGCGGT
>JBFZFJ010000486.1:0-4348 GCA_041306405.1 Verrucomicrobiales bacterium
CCGAAGGGCTTGTCCGCCTTGACGAGCGGATCTTTTCCGGGCGCGCCTGCCGAGTTGTTCCACAATCCGCCGGAGCCCTTGTCCGCGCCGATATTAAACTTGGCCGTTTCGGTGGAATCCCAGATCTGCACCTGCGGGCAGCCGCGCAGATAGATGCCGCTGTCGGCGAGTGGCACCGTCTTGTAGTCCACGAGCAACTCGAAGTTCCCGTAGGATTGATCGGTTGTGAGGAACAGGCCCTTGCCGTCATTGACGAGCACGCCGTTTTCCACGCGCCAGTGATTCTGGATATCGGCCAGGGAAGCGTCGTGCTTCGCTTTGAACTCGTCAGCTGGCAGCGCGAGATATTTGCGTGGATCCTCGGTTTCCGCGCCCCACCAGCCGCTCAAGTCGGTGCCGTTGAAGAGCGCGGTGAAACCCTGGGGCGTGGTGTTCTCTGCGGATTGAGCCGGGGTTGCGGACACAAGTGAGGCGGCGCATATCAACGCCAAGGCAAACGGGTGGTTTTTCATGATTAGGAATGGATTAGCGGGTTCAATGCGGCGTCTTTGTTTCACCCTCGGCAGGGTCGACACTGTCGCGGAAAAACAGCAGGAAGATCACCGCGATGACGGCCGCCATGCCTGCTGGGAAAAGCCAGTAGTATTTCCATTCGGTCATCGCTTGGGTGACCAGCTCCGGATTCACGCCCTCGGGGTAACCCTTGCCGAACATGCCAGCCATCGATTCGAGGAACGAAGGAGCGGGTTGGCTGCCGGCGGTGGCCTTGATGTTTTCCATCAACGCAGCGTGGTTTGCGGGAGCGGCCCCATAAACGCCGAAGTTGTTAGGAAGCGGAATAGTGGTGAACGGCCAGTTGCCACCAAATGCCATGCGGAAACCAAAAAACATGCCCAGGCCCTGGGTGAGGAAAACCAGCAGGCTCTGCGCCTGGCTGCGGACTTCGGCGGGAGCCTTCTTGTCGGTGTAGATGAACCCTGTGACGAAGAAGAAATCATAACAGATACCGTGAAGCGCCACGCCCATCAGGAGCATCCATGTCACTTGCTCGGGAGCGCCGATGGAGAACAAGACGTAGCGCAGCACCCAGCAGCCCATGCCTACCAGCAGCATGAGTTTCACCCCGAGCCGGCGGAAGAAGAACGGAATGAGGAGCATGAAGACGATCTCTGACATTTGACCGAGGGTCATCGTGGATGCGGCTTGTTTGAAGCCTGCGGCACCAAGAAAGGCGGAGGTTTGCCCATAGTAGTAACCGAGCGGGATGCAGATCAGCATCGAGCAAATGGCGAACACCAGAAACGGCGGGTTTTTCAGCAGTTTGAGCGCGTCCAACATGAGCAGCGAACCGATGTCAATGGGCTTGCCCTTGGCGGGAGGCGGTGTGTGGGGAAGCGTGAAACTGTAGACGCCGAGCGCGATGCTCGATACGGCGGCGATCCAGAAAATGTTCAATGACGCGGACCATCCGGCGATGCCCAGTGTGAGGCCTGCGACGATCCAGCCGATGGTGCCCCAGACGCGGGCTTTCGGGAACAATTCCTGCGGCAGATGCGTGAAGGTGATGGTGTTACCCAGCCCGAGGGTGGGCATGTAGCAGAGCATGTAGGCAATCATCAGCCAGACGATTTGCCCGCCTTTTTCCGCGCCTTGCGGTGCCAGGATGGCGATGGCGCACATGATGCCACCACCGATCAACATCAAGACACCCATCACGCGCTCGGAAGAGAACAGGCGGTCGGCGATGAGACCGAGGAAAAGCGGGGCGAAGATGGCGGCGATCGGCGCGCTTTCATACGCACCGCCGATGAAGGCCGCCAAGTCGTTGTTGCCCATCGCGAGGGCCAGCGTGGCGAACCAGGACCCCCATGCGAAGAACTGGAGGAACATCATCACGGAGAGCCGGATGAGGGTGGAGCGCGGGGACGGGGTCATGGTTGTAATAGGACGTTAGATATTCAGAGTTTCACGGGTGCTCCGCTGCGGATGGATCGCTCCTCGGCCTCGCAAATTTCCAGGGCGGTCACGCCGTCGAGGGCGGTGACCACGGTCGGTGCCTGGCGTCTGGCCACGCAGTCCACGATGTAATCGATTTCCTTCGAGTAACCATCGCCATCGCCGGTTTCCACCACGCGGGGTTCCTTGCCGGTTTCGGAGGCTATCAGAGAGTTAGCACCGCGGGCCAGGTCGAAGTCGATCGTGGCTTGTTCGCAGAGCAGGGTGTAGGTCATGTTGAACCCTTGGTTCAGCAGCCAGCCGCCCTCCGCGTAAACGTTAGGACCGCCGGGATAATCGTATTGCGTGACCACATGGTTGATGGATCCGCTGGCTGCGAGCACGCCGGAGGAGAAGACGCCCGCCGGCCGGCCGAAGAGGTGGTTGACGAAATCGGTGTCGTGGATGTGGAGGTCGAACAACGCGCCACCGAGGTCCTGGCCGCCGGAGTAGGTGCCCTGCTGGCTCCAGCCGGGCATCGCGGAATCGCGGCGGAATCTAGCGGCGAGCACCTTGCCGTAGGTTTGTTCCTCCACCGCTTGCTTGAGCCAGCTCCAGCCGGGCCAGAAGCGCATGCACATGGCGGGCATCAGGATGCCGGGCGAGTTCGCCGCGACCTTCAGGATTTCCAGAGCCTCCGCCGAGGTGCGGGCCAGCGGTTTCTCACAGATGACGTGCTTGCCGGCATTCAGCCCTGCGATGACCTGCGCGGCGTGCAGCGGCGTGGGCGTGCAGAAGTCCACCAGCTCGACATCCGCGTCGGCTAACAATTCCTCCGTCGTCCGGTAAACCCTCACGTCCGGTCCGAGATCGATGTCGTCGGATTTCGTGATATTGCCGGAGACCCCGGCGAGGATGCCGTTGACCGGCACGCGCACGGCGTCGCAGACCGCGACCACGCGCGCCATGGGGTTGGCCAGGTAGGCGCGGAGATGGGTCACGCCCATGAATCCGAGACCGACGACGGCCACGTTCACGGGTTTTGCGGCAGTGGAGGCGGATGGCATGGGATTCGGGTTCAAGGGATGGATTTCAAAACAAGCTCGCGAGCGGTGCGGATGTCGGCCACGCGCTGGTCGCCGGCTTCGCGCTCGACGACCAGGTCGCCGGTGAAATCCGCTTCCGCGAGCGCGGCGGAAAACGCGGGCCAGTCCACCTGCCCGGTGCCCACGGCGACCTCCTCGCCCCAGGTGCCGGGGACGGCGCTCTGCACCGCGTCTTTGACATGCACCTGCCGGATCCAGCGGCCGAGCAGGCGCACCGCTTCGACCGGATCGCCCTTGCCGTATAACAACATGTTGGCGGGGTCGAAGTTGACGGCCACATTGGGCCGATCCAGCACGACTAACAACGATGCCAGTCCGGCGGCGGTTTCCTGGCCGGTTTCCAAGGCGACCGTCATGTCGGCGGCGGCGAAAATTTCCGCCACGGCGGCGAGGCGGGCGACCATTTTCGAGAAATCCGGGTCCGCCGGATCGTGCGGGACGAAGCCGGCGTGGAAGGTTACGAGCTCCAATCCGAGCGCGGTGGCGATTTCGGCCGTCGCGCGGATGTTTGCCAAATTCTGCTCCCAAGTCGTGTCGGGTGCGATCCCGCCGGTCACTCGGATTGAGTCCAGCGACGAGTAATCCTCGCCCACGCAGCCGAACATGCCCGAGATGATCGCAATGCCTGCCTGCCGCAGCACATCCTGCGTTTCACCCCAGACGGCGGGGTCCTCGCGAAGTGGATCGAGGGCGAGTTGGACCCGGTCGATGCCGGTGGACTTCAATTTGGCTGCCAGATCATGCGGATCAGTCGCGAGCAGGGACCAGGAGCAAACGGCGAGTCGTTGGGGCAAAGGGGCGGGATTCATGGAATTCAATGCGGCTGACTATACGGACTGATCGGGCCAACCTTTCACCTCCGGCAGGCTACGAGGAACAACCGGCTGCAGCCGGTTGCGTCAGGTTGCACGCTTTGATTTCCCAGTCAGCGTTCTGATTTTCCCGGCGACGCTCGACACCGTGCCGAAACTCGTCAATCAAAAAAAACACCACCTGTCGGCCTATCAGCACGCGCGGAGAGGACTGCGGCATGTGGCATGCTGACCCAGCCCATCGAGGTCACCTTGCAAAGAAGCAAAAACATCCTCAACTTCGAACTCAAACAAGACAGCCGCGGAGTGACGATCAAGGACTTCACCCTCACTGCGGTGAAGTGACGACCAAAGGGTGCGGTGCCTTCGTCCGCACCCCTGCCCGCCAGTTAGCAAATTCACAGGCTCAGCCCTTCCGCTTCAGCAGCGGGAACAACACCACGTCGCGGATCGTCGGCGCGCCGGTGAGCATCATGCAGAGCCGCTCGATGCCGA
>JBFZFJ010000487.1:0-20038 GCA_041306405.1 Verrucomicrobiales bacterium
TATGCAATGAAACCTGCAATGAAACCACAACCCCGAGGAACCGGATGCGTTAATTGCGCTCGTCCGGATCAGTGGGGGGCGTCGTCCGGCCTTCGGGCCGGGCGGCCCTATCCCGGAAGCAGCAATCGTTTCCGAATACTCGAGCTGGGGATGGGCGGTCATTTCCTTCTTCAGCTGGGCCTCGCTCATTTTGTGAACCTCCTTGATCGGCACGTTCGAGTCCTCCTTGCGGTATTCGACGAACACGATTCGCCCGCCCGGTCAGGCACGGGAAGCGGCGCGGCGCGGAAATTCTCCGCTGCCCTACCGCAAAGCGCGATTTCGATTTAGGTTCTACCTCTCGTCGTAACAAGAAATTTCACCTTTTGCGCTGGGAAGTGCCCGGGTTGCCGCAGCGGACATGATCCCACACGGAAAGGATTGCAGCGCCCCCCCTCCGCGATCACCGCCGCACCGATGCCGAGCGCGGGAAAAAAAAAGCCGCCCTGTAAGAATGGAGGGAGTCTTCATGTAAGGTTAATCGCATCCGATCCGCCTCCACAATGATAGCCCGCGCTTTTTTCCCCAGTCTGCTGCTCTTCACGCCGCTGCTCCACGGGGCTGTGGATTTCAACCGTGAAGTTCGCCCAATCCTCTCGGACCGATGCTTCGCCTGTCACGGCCCGGATAGCGGGACACGCGAGGCGGGACTCAGGCTCGATACTTTCGAGGGGGCGACTGAAAAGCTGGAGAGCGGCAATCGGGCCATCGTGCCGGGAAATCCCAAGGCCAGCGAGATTTTCACGCGGATTCACGAGAAAGATCCCGACGAAATCATGCCACCCCCCAAGTTGAACCGCCCGCTCACCGAGGCAGAAAGGGGGATTCTCGTGCGCTGGATCGAGGAAGGAGCCATCTATGCCCGGCACTGGGCGTTCATTCCCACGGAAAAACATCCGGCCCCCGTCGTGAAAAACACGGCATGGCCCAAGGATGATATCGACCGTTTCATTCTCGAAAAACTCGAACCGCAAAAACTCACGCCAAACCCGCCAGCGGACCGGGGAGCGCTGCTGCGGCGCACTTCCTTCGTACTCACCGGAATGCCCCCGTCGCCGGAACAGATTGCAGCATTTGTTAGCGACCCATCACCGGACGCCTATGAAAAGCAGGTGGACGCGCTTCTGGCCTCACCGCGTTTCGGCGAGCGAATGGCCCTTGATTGGCTGGATGTCTCACGCTTCGCCGACACCTATGGCTATCAGTCAGACAATGAATGCTTTGTCTGGCCCTGGCGGAATTGGGTGATCGACGCCTTCAACAGCAATCTCCCTTACGACCGGTTTCTCACCTGGCAAATCGCAGGTGACCTATTGCCTAACGCCACGCAGGAACAACGGTTGGCAACCACCTTCAACCGACTCCACCGCCAAACCGAAGAAGGAGGCTCGATCGAGCAGGAGTTCCGCCAGGAATACGTCTCAGACCGTGTCCACACGGCCGGCACCGCATTCCTCGGTCTAACATTGGAGTGCAGCAAATGCCACGACCACAAATATGACCCCCTGCCACAGGCGGATTACTACAGCATGAGTGCCATGTTTGGCCAAATTGACGAATCCGGGCTGCTACCCTATTCCATTCACACCCCGGCTCCCGAGCCTTCGATGAGAATCGTGGAACCGAGCCAGATCCCCGAGTTGGAAAAACGGCAAGCCGCGCTGGCCACCGCACAGGCGGACCTGAAATCCACGTTGGCCAGCCGCGACGGGGCGTTCGAGCAATGGCTGGCCACCACCTCATCGCTGGCCCCACCCGTCCCTTCCGATCACTTCACTCTGGATGCGATTGTTGAGAAAAAACTACCTAACACGATTCCATCCGCCGCACCCGGCAGCATGTCAGGTGGCCAGCTTTCGCCAGTGCCCGGAGCGGTCGACGGAGCCATGCAGTTCGACGGGGACACCGTCCTGCAACTCGACGGAGTCAAGGACATCACCCGCCATCAGCCGCTAAGTGTTTCCTTGCGGTTGTTCACACCCGACAAAAAACAACGTGCCGCGATCTTCCATACCGGACCGGCTTTGTTCTCGCAAATGGGGGATGCCGCTGGATTTGAAATGCTGATGGAAAACGGCAAGCTGCGCTGGAGTTGCATCCATCTTTGGCCGGGATGTGCGGTCTCCGTCGAAACAACCGACGATTTCCCGGTCGCGAAGTGGGTTCACGTGACGGTGACCTATGATGGCTCTTCTTCCGCCGCCGGATTGAGAATCCACTATGACGGCAAACCCGTCGCGATGAGGGTGCTGCACGATCACCTCGACAAGAATATCACCACCCAAATCATGCGGGTCGGCGCGCGGCCTCGCGATGACCGTGGGTTTGCGGAAGGCCGGATGGACGAAATCAAAATCTTCCGCCAGGCGCTGTCTTCGCTGGAAGTGGCCGACCTTCATGCGCCCGTGTTAGAATCAAACTTCCAGTCCGCCAAGGCTGGAGACCCCGTGGCAAAGGCTGCGGTGCGCGCACACTACTTGGAGCGTATTGACCCGGAAGTCGCGAAAGCCCGCGAGACCGCCGTCGCCGCACGGAAGAGCCTTGAGGATGATTTCGAAAACAAACTGCCCTTGATCATGGTGATGAAGGAGTCGCCAAATCCGAAGCAGTTCCATGTCCTGACTCGCGGCGACTATGCTTCTCCCGATCTCAAGCGTCCTGTCGAAGCATCGCCGCCGACCGCCGTATTCCCGTTTGACCCGAAGGCGTCGAAGAATCGTCTGGGCCTCGCGCAATGGATGACCGATCCCAATAACCCCCTGGTGTCCCGTGTCGCCGTGAACCGGCTGTGGATGATGTGTTTTGGCAATGGCATCGTCGCAACCCAGGAAAATTTCGGCATGCAGGGTGACGCACCTTCCCACATGGAACTGCTCGACACGCTGGCTTACGATTTTTCCCACAACGGCTGGGATGTGAAACGCATGCTCAAACGCATCCTGATGAGTGCCACCTTTCAACAGGCATCGGCAAGCTCGAAACAAAAGCAGGAAATCGATCCAAAAAACCAACTGCTTGCACGGGGGCCATCCTACCGCCTGTCCGCCGAGGCCATCCGGGATCAGGCCTTGCTCGCGGCAGGGTTGTTAGTGGAGCGCGTGGGAGGCCCCAGCGTCAAACCCTGGCAACCCGCCGGAGTGTGGTCGGAATCCGGGGCATCGGGGGGCGAATACAAACCGGACACTGGCGAGGGACTCCACCGCCGCAGTCTCTACACCTACCGCAAACGGACCGCGCCGCCACCCAGTCTGCTCACGCTGGATGCCGGCAGTCGTGAAATTTGCCAACCGCGCCGTCTCGCCACTAACACACCGCTCCAGCCGCTCCTCTTCCTCAATGACCAGGGCTTCTTCGAGTGCGCCGCCACTCTCGCAAAGCGTGTCATCAAGGAGCAACCCGGCGGACTTGATCCGCAAATCCAGCTCGCATTCCTCTGGCTGACCTCGCGTCAACCGGCACCCACCGAAATGACCATTCTCCGCGACCTTCACGCCCAACAGGTCGAACACTTCACCACCGACAAGGCTGCCGCAAAATCGGTATGCGGCGAGGACAATCCCCCGCTTGCCGCCATGATGATTGTGTGTTCCACGCTGCTTACCTCCGACGCCGCCATCACCAACCGTTGAACCCTCATGAAACCCAGCGTTCCTTCCTACGATGATCTCATGCGCCAGACCCGGCGTCATTTTCTTGGCAAAGCCGGATTCAGCATCGGCGCGCTGGCGCTGAGCAACTTGTTAGGATCGAGAGCCAGCGCCGCCTCCGTCGGTTCGCTCGGCGCGCCGCATTTCGCCCCCAAGGCGAAGCGGGTGATCTATCTATTCCAAGCCGGTGGCCCCTCGCATCTGGAAACCTTCGATTTCAAACCCCTCCTGCGCAGCGGCCATGGCAAGGCATTGCCCAAGGAAATCATCGGCAACCAGCGGCTGTCCACCATGAGCGGCAACCAGAGCCTGCTTCCCATGGCCGGCTCATTCACCGATTTCTCCAAACACGGAAAATGCGGCATGGAGATCTCCAACATCCTGCCCTACACCCAGAAAATCGCCGACGACATCTGCCTCATTCGCACCATGCACACCGAGGCGATCAACCACGATCCCGCCATTACTTTCTTCTGCAGCGGCAACCAGATCCCCGGCCGCCCCTCGATGGGCGCATGGGCTTCCTACGGACTTGGCAGCCTCAATGAGAATCTGCCCTCCTTCATTGTCCTCGTTTCGAAGAACGCCCGGCGCGATCAACCGCTCTACTCCCGCCTGTGGGGTTCCGGCTTCCTCCCCAGCGAACATCAAGGCGTGCAGTTCCGCTCCGGCAAGGAACCGGTCCTCTATCTCACCAACCCGGAAGGCGTCTCCCCCCATGTGCGGCGCGGCATGCTGGACGCGCTCGGAAAGCTCAACGGCTATCAGGCCGAACAACAACTCGACCCGGAGATCGACGCGCGCGTCGCCCAAGCCGAAATGGCCTTCCGGATGCAGACCAGTGTCCCCGACGCCACCGATCTCTCCAAGGAAACCGAGGAAACCTTCAACCTCTACGGACCTGATAGTAAAACCCCCGGAACCTATGCCGCGAACTGCCTGCTCGCCCGCCGCCTGATCGAGCGCGATGTCCGTTTCGTCCAGCTCTTCCATCAAGGATGGGACCAGCACGGCGATGTCGTCGGTGGCATCAGCCAGCAGTGCCAGCAGACCGACCAAGCCTCCGCGGCGCTCATCACCGATCTCAAAAGACGCGGCCTGCTGGAAGACACACTCGTCGTGTGGGGCGGCGAATTCGGCCGCACCGCCTACTCCCAAGGCAAGATCACCGCGAACAACTATGGCCGCGACCACCATCCCCGCTGCTTCAGCATCTGGATGGCCGGCGGCGGCGTCAAAGCCGGTTACACCCACGGCACGACCGATGACTATGGCTACAACATCGTCAGTGACGGCGTCCACGTGCACGATCTCCATGCCACCATGCTGCACCTGATGGGCGTGGAACATGAAAAGCTGATCTACAAATCCCAAGGTCGCTACTTCCGGCTGACGGATGTCGCTGGAAATCTCGTGAAGTCGGTAATCGCTTGAACCTGAAGAGGAAAGTGAACCACAACCGGAGCGAAATCGTCGCCAGGCCTGCGAGCGCGATGGAGACGTTGGCCAGCTTGACCGCCCCGAAGAGGCAGAGCCGATGCAGGCCGATCAACGCGCCGATACCGAGCAACTTCGCGACCGCCTTGCGTCCCAGCCAGATTTCACGATCGCGCTTGAGAGCGACCCATAGAAACGCTCCGGCGGCAGCGAGCAAACAACGCCACGTGATGAGCACCGGCGCGCTGAGAGAAGACAGGCGTCCGAGGATGGTGGTCGCCGTGAACATGACGACAAGCAGATGGAGTTGGAAAAACGGGGATTTTCGGAATCTCGCGCGACATCACCGCCCACAAGGAGCGCGAGATTCTGGTGACCCGGATGAAGGTGCAGATGGAGTCGGAACTCAACCGGGCCAGCGAAGTCCAGCGCTCCGCGCTCAGCTCTCGAAGTAGGTGTAGCCGGCAAGCCCCTCGCGGAAAAGGTCGAGGATCTCGCGGCGCTCTTTCGGCGAGATCCGGCCTTCGGTGACGGCTTTCTCGGCGAAGTTGCGGAAGCGGGTGACGAGCTCCTTGGGGTCGAACTCGACGTAGCTGAGCACGTCGGCGACGGTGTCGCCCTCGACTTCGTGGGTGTAGACCGGCTTGCCCTTTTCCAAGTGGACGCCGACGACGTTGGTGTCGCCTAGCAGGTTATGGAGGTCGCCGAGGGTTTCCTGATAGGCTCCGACGAGGAAGACGGCGAGGTAGTAGGGTTCGCCCTGTTTGAAGTCGTGGAGCGGCAGGATTTTCGCGACGTCCTCCTTGTCGATGAAGCGGTCGATCTTGCCGTCGCAGTCGCAGGTGATGTCGGCGAGCACGGCGCGGTTCTTCGGTTTCTCGTCGAGCCGGTGGATGGGCATGACGGGGAAGACCTGGTCGATGGCCCACGAGTCGGGCAGGGACTGGAAGAGCGAGAAATTTCCGTAGTAGAAATCGACGAGGGTGGAGGACAGCTCGCGGAGGTCTTCGGGGATGTCGTCGAGCTCGGCGATGAGGTTGGAAATGCGGGTGACGATGTGCCAGAACCAGGCCTCGGCGAGGCCGCGCTCGCGGAGGGTGGCGGCGCCGTAGAAGAACTGGGCGCGCATCTGGTCGCGGTAGTAGATGGCGTCGTTGAAGCACTCCTGGAGGTTCTTCTTGTTGATGACCTTGTTGACCTCGATGATGTTGGTGAGGTTTTGCGGGGCGTTTTCGGGGATGGCCGGGGCGGCCTCGCTGTTCTGGGCGCTGGTGACGTCGAGAATGTTGAAGACGAGGACCGAGTAGTAGGCGACGACGGCGCGGCCGGACTCGGAGATGAGGTTCGGATGGGCGACGCCGGCCTTGTCACAAATCTGGGAGACGACCTCGACGATGTCGGTGCAGTATTCCGGGACGGAGTAGTTGCAGGACGAGTGGAAATTGGTGTGCGAGCCGTCGTAATCGACGGCCATGCCGCCGCCGATGTCGAACACGCCCATGGGCGCGCCTTCCTTGACGAGGTCGCAATACATGCGGACGGCCTCGGTGGCTCCCTCGCGGATGGCGGCGATGTTAGGAATCTGCGAGCCCTGGTGGTAGTGCAGCATCTTCAGGCAGCCGATGTAGCCGGTGTCCTTGAGGTGATCGACCACGGAGATGACCTGCGAGGCGTTGAGGCCGAAGACGGACTTGTCTCCGGCACTGTCCTGCCAGTGGCCGGAGCCCTTGGTGGAAAGGCGGACGCGGACGCCGAGATTGGGAAGGATGCCGATTTTGCGGGAGCGTTCGAGGATGAGGTCGAGTTCGCTGGGCATTTCCAGGACGAGCATGACGCGGAGGCCCATTTTCTGGGCGTGGAGCGCGAGGTCGATGAATTCCTCGTCCTTGTAGCCGTTGCAGATGAGGTAGGCCTCGGGGTCGTGCATGTGGGCGAGCGCGGCGATGAGCTCGGGCTTGGAGCCGGCTTCGAGGCCGTAGTGGTATTTCTTTCCGAACTCGGCGATTTCCTCGATGACCTGGCGCTGCTGGTTGACCTTGATCGGATAGACGCCGCGGTATTCGCCGCGGTATTTGGTTTCCTTGATCGCCCGGCGGAAGGACTCGTTGATTTCCGCGATGCGGGAATGCAGCAGGTCGCGGAAGCGGAGGAGCACGGGCAGGTGGGTGCCGCGGTCGCGGAGGCCGTCGATGACTTCGAAGAGCGAGACCTCGGCCTGGGCTTCGTCGTCCTCGAGACGGACGGTGACATGGCCGGCTTTGTTCACGCCGAAGAAGCCGTGGCCCCAGGTTTCGACACCGTAGAGCTCGGAGGATTTCTCGGGCGTCCAGGCGTTTTCGGCTTTGCGCTTGGCGGGTTTGGTCGGAGCGGCGGTGATGGCGGGAGGTGTCATGGAAAGAGAAGGGGAGCTTGGATTTACTAACGAACGGGTGGCTTCCAGCCGGGAAACTCGGCCTTGAGCTTCTGGCGGTATTTCTCAGCCTCGGCGCGGTCGCCCTGTTGTTCAAGGGCTTGGATGAGTTTCCAAAACGCGAGCGGCTTGAGCTCCTTGTCATCGTGGAACTCGACGACGATGAGGTATTTTCCGGCGGCGGTCTTGGCGTCGCCGGCCTGGAGTTCGAGGTCGCCGACGAGGATGTTGAGGCCGGCGCTGGTGTGGCCTTGGGGGCGGAGGGCGAGCGCCTCGTCGGCCGCCTTGCGGGCTTCTTCGGGGCGCTTGAGGGCGAGCAGGGCGCGGCCGCGGTCGAGCAGTCCGTCGGCCTTCCAACCGGGATTGTCCTCGACGGCGAGCAGGTTGTTAGCCGCGGCGAGCGCGCCCTCGGGGTCGCCGGATGCGAGGCGGGCCTTGGCGAGGTAGCGCCAGACTTCCTTGGGGGTTTCGCGGGGTTCCTCGGGGTTGGAAACCAGGGCGAGCGACTTGGCGGCGGAGGAGTAGTCGCCGGAGTTGTAGGATTGCATGCCGGACCACTGGATTGCCTGGTCGGGGATGTCCGCGTCATATTTTCCTTCGATGGCGAGGTTGATCTCGGCGGCGAGTTTCAGGGGATCCTGGGCAGCGAAGTAGCCGAGGATGAGGAGGAGTCCGGCGTGTTTGGCGTAAGCGTCCGGGCGGAGGGTGCGGGCCTTTTCGAGGTAGGCGACGGCGTCCTTGGCGACATTGGTTTTCACGAGTCCCCATCCGATCCAGTAGTTGGCCTCGGCTTGCAGGTTGTCGCTGAGGTTCTTGACGTTTTGCAGGAGTCCCTGATAGCGGAGGATCATGTCCGGGATGTTGCTCTCGGCGCGACGCAGGCGGGCGGACTCGAGCCAGCCGAACGAGTTGAGATCCTCCGGGATGCCGGCGGCGGTCAGGCGGTCGTAATCGGCAATGGCCTTCGCGGGCTCGGCGCTCTCGGCATAGGCGGTGGCGCGCTTGGCGATGGCGGAGGGGACCCGGGAATCGGTGGGATATTTGTTGATGAAGTCGCTGAGCGAGCGGATCGCGCCTTTGGCGTCGCCGGCCTCGGCGAGGCACCAGCCGCGCTGATAGAGCAGGCCGGGGCGGTTTTTCTCGCTGATGACGGAGGCGTTGATCTCGCTGTAAACCTTGGCGGCGCCGGCGATGTCCTTGTTTGAGAACAAGGTTTCCGCCTTCATCATGAGGGCGGTGTGGATGCGGGGGTCTTGCGGGCGGGACTTGCTGTAGAGCTGCAGGAACGCGTCCACCTGGTCCGGCAGGTGGCGGCCTTCGATTTGGAAAAAGCACAGCAGCCGGTAGTAGGAAGCTTGAAAGGCGGTGTCCGCCTCGGGCTTGACCAAGCGCTCGACCTCGCGGAAAAGCTGGAGCGCCTCGCTCGCCAGTTGCAGGCGCATGTAGGCGCGACCGGCGATCATCAGGCGGTCGGCTTCCTTTTCGCCAAGGGCCTTGGTGGTGCCGCGGCGGAAGATGTCGATGACCTCGCGGTATTCCTTCTTGGCGAACAAGTTGGCCATGAGCGCGGTCTGGGCGTCCGGGCTGAAATCCTCCATTCCGGGCGTGCGGAGGATGAGCTGGAGGTATTTGTCGGCGAGGTCGGTTTGGCCGAGCTTGGTGGCGGTGAGCGAGGCGTGCAGCGCCGCCTCGCCGCGGATTTTCGCGGAGTGGGGTCCGCCGATGACGTCCTCGAAGAGGGCGAGGGCTTCGGGTCCCTTGCCGGTTTTCAATGACAGGTGGCCGAGCGCGACTTTCGCCTGCGCGGCATACAGGCCGCCGGCGGGGTTATCGATGGCTTTACTGAACGCGGTGACGGCCTCGCGGTCGCGGCCGAGGAGCCGGTAACAGTTTCCCGCGAGGTAGGTGCCGCGCACCTGTTCTTCGGGTTTGGCGGAATTCGCGGCGAAGCGCTCGAACATGGGCGCGGCGAAGGCGTATTCCGACTTGTTATAATGATCCGCGGCGAGCGTGTAGGCGGCGGCGGCGGCCCACTTGCCCTTGCCGTAGCGGTTCAACAAGGTGCTGAAGCAGCGCTTCCCGTCATCGATCTGGCCGGATTGATAGTAGCTGTTTCCCAGATACCACCATGCCATTTCGGCGTTGGGATGATTGGGAAACGAGGCGAGGTAATCGGAGAAAATCTGCGCGGCGCGCTGGAAGTAATCGACGCGGTTTTGCGGGGTGGTGCTCGCCTGGGCGGAGTCGTAGAGGTTTTTGCCGCGCAGGAAGAAATCATTCGATGCGTCCGGGCTGAGCGCGGGATCGACGGCCTCGGCCCGGGGAATCTGGGCGACCACCGGGCAGGCGACGAGGATGAGAAGTGCGAGCGCGCGTTTCAAGATGCGGGGAGCGTTGTCCGTTTCGGGGCGTTTGCCAAGTGAATCACTTGGCGGGTTCCGGGCGTTGGGTCGCGAAGGAAATGTTCCAAATCCCGGCTTTTTGGCAGGTGTCGATCACTTCGACGATGCGTTGGTAGGCGACGCCGCCGTCGCCGCGGATCCGCACGGGTTGGTTTTTGAACTGTTTGGCGATGGCGGAAAGCTTGTCGAACAACTGCTGCCGGTCCACGGCGAGGCCCTCGACGCGGATCACGCCGTCGGCGAGCACGTTGATGATGATTTCCCCGCGCATGCGTTCGGGTTCCGCGCCTTCCTGGGCGGTGGGGACGGAGACGTTGAGCTCGGTCTCGGATTTGCTGAACTGCCAGCTGATGATGAAAAAGCTGAGCAGCAAGAGCAGGATGTCGATCATCGGCGCCAATTGGATGGCGATCGCTGGCGGCTGACGATTGGAGAATTTCATCCCGTTGTCAGTTAGATGCCGTGCAGGTCGGGACGCTCGGCGGAGAGCGGGGAGGCGACGGGCATGGCGTAGTCTTCGCGGGAGCGCTGGACGGGATTGGCGTAGGACTGGGCCGGCTGGCGCTCAAGCTGCGCTTGCAGGAGGATGACGAAGTGGGTGCATGCGGCTTCGAGTTCCGAGACGTATTTGTGCACCCGGCCGCGGAAGATCGAGTAGAAGGCGAGCGCCGGAATGCTGATGGCGAGACCGCCGGCGGTGGCGATGAGCGCTTTGGAAACGCCTTCGGCCAATCCCATTTCGCGCACGCCCTGGACTTGGCCGGAGTAGATTTGCATGAACGCCTCGATCATCCCGAACACGGTTCCGAGCAAGCCGACCATCGGGGCGATCGCGCCGATGTCGGCGAGATAGGTGATGCGGGAGGTGAGCATGCCGGCTTGGTGGGAGCCTTCGGTCTGGGCGACTTCGCGGACGTTTTCGAAGGCGGTGCCCGGATTGGCGGCGATGAAGTCGATGGTTTTCTGGGTGACGCGGGCCATGCACTCGTTGCGGCGGTGGCTGAGGGTGCTCAGGCTGAGGAAGTCGCGCTTGCGGATCATCGATTCGACGCCGTTCATGAAGTGGTCGCTGACGATGGCGTTGCGGCGGACGGTGAGGAGGAAAATGAGGATCAAGACGACGGTGATGACCGACATCACGCCGAGCGGATACATCATGATGCCGCCCTTGGCGAGGATTTCGAGGAAGTTCATTTCCTTGACCGCCGGGACCGGAGTTTCAGCGGCGGCGGAGGCGACGAGTGCGGAGAGGAAAAAAACCGCGACGGAGAAATGGCAGCACTTCATGAAGATGACGGGAGTTTATCGATGCAAGGAGCGAACGCAAGCCCGGGAGGATGAATGTCCGGTTTTCGCGGGGAATTTTGCGATCCTTGCATTTGCAGAGCGCCCTCCGGAGGTCCGAGCGGCGCTCAGATGCCGTGGTTTGACCCGGACCCGCCGCCGCTGGTGTTGAGGAAGCGGTAATAGACTTCCAGCATCAGGATGCAGAGCGCGTTGCGGTAAACCGCGTTGCCGGCAGACTGGCCGTGGCCCCCGAACTTGGGAGCCTGCCACGAGCCATCCGGGTCCTGGTACTTGAGGAGTTCGTCGCGGAAAAGGCGGTTGTAGGATTTCCAATAGCTGCCGCCCGCCTGCATCATGGCTTGGGATGCGTAATAATGGCTGTAAAGATCGGAGTCATTGGTGCTCCAATCCAGTTTGAAGTTTTTCTTGATGAATTTGACGCCGTTGCGGGCCTCCTTGGACTTGCCCTTGTCCCACATCTGGTGGCAAAGGACGCCAACCCCGGTTAGCGAGTGGCCGCCCGGGCCGGAGTAACCAAAGCTGCCGTTCTCGCCCTGGCACCCCGCCAGATATTCGAGGCCTTTCTTAACGGAGGAATTCATCCCCTTGTATTTGATGTTGGTGTGGCTGCACGCCTTGAGGGCTTGGAGTTGCCAGCCGACGACCGAGGTGTCGGTGTGGCCTCCCTCGGTGACGTACCCGTAGGCCCATCCACCGTTTTTGTTCTGGTTGTCGATGATGAACTGGCCGGCTTTTTCGGTCACTTCCATCAATCCAGGGACGTCCACTTTCAACTCCTTGCAGAAAGTCGCGGCTTCGCCCAGGGCGTAGGTGGCGATGCCGTGCTCGTAGGGGGTGGTCTGGCCCATGGGAACACTGCCCAAAACGCCGTTGTTATTCATGCCGACATTGACCAGATAGACGATGCCCTTCATGCAGGAGTCGCCGAATTCCTCGGACACCGGGGTCTCGCAATGGCCGAAGTAGGCAAGCAACGCCAAGCCGGTCATGGCAGCTTTTTCCGGCCCCCATGAGCCGTCGGGATTCTGATTGGCCTTCAACCAACGCAGGCCTTTGACGACGGCCTCGTCGCAGGCCGGGGTGCCGCCGTTTTCCATGAGGCGTTGAAGCCGGTCCTCCTTGGAGCAGCGCTTGCGCATGGCTTCCGGGATCAGGCCGAACAGTTTGCCGGCGCCGCCGCCCATGCCGAGTCCGCCGCCGGTTCCGCTGCCTTTGCCGAATCCGGAACCGCTGCCGGAACCGCCCAGGCCACCGGACATGCCGCCGCCACTGAGCGAGCTGAGGGTGGACATTTCACCGAAGTTGTCGCCTTGCTCGGGGATGGCGTAAGACGAGGCCGCGCCTTCGGCGAAGACCCGTTTGGCGTTGGTGGTGGGAGTGATCTGCGCGCGCTTTTTGTTTTGCACCTTGTGCTCGGCGCCGCGCTCGCCGCCACCGCCGCCGGGCGGCATGAAATCGACTTTTTTCTCGGGCTCCTTGATGATCTGGAACACCCAGAACCCGCCGATGACGAGCAGGATGACGTGGAACAGCGCCGCGATCATGAGCGAGCCGCCGCCGATCTTCGCCCAGAATCCCTGCTTCTTTTCCTCAAGGTGGATGAGGTTTCCTTCGCTATCGTAAATTTCCATGGTGGCAGTGGGTGGGTCGTTGTGCAGGCTGACGGATTGGCTTCACTCCGAGCTTCCGGCCTGAAAGCTCACGTTTGAGATTTTCGCGCGGCTCAAGGCGTCGAGAACATCAACCACCCTTTCATAGCGCGCAAGGTCGTTGGCGTAAATGGTCACCAGCACTTCGGTTTTCGAGGCGTCGCTGCTTTCCCGCAGTTGGTTCAGGTTGCTGGCGAATTCCGGCAGCATCTTGGCCTCCGGCGTGTCGAGCGGATCGTCATTGAGATAAACCTGGCCGTCGTCCTCGACGCGGACGGCGATTTCATCCGGCGTGACGATCCCTTCCTTGAGTTCCACCGTGCCGGGCAGCTTGGTGACGTGGGCGTTTTCCACCTGGATGTCGCTGGCTTGGACGATGAAGAAAAGCAGGATGACGAAGACGACGTCGATCATCGGCGCGATCTGGAAGCCCAGGTTGACTTCGGCATTTGCCTTGCGGCGGTGACGGCGGTTTCTTCTCATGGGCGTGTCACTTGTTGGAGGAGGCGAAGGCGATGTCGGCGATGCCGGCCTCACCGATGAGGTTCATGATGCGTTGGATCTCGCCGGCGGGCACGGCGGCGTCGCCGCGGACCACGATGCGGAGCTTGTCATCGCGCTCGCGGCTTGCCTGAAGGATGGGAACGACGTCCGGCCAGTTGTCGAAAGTCCGGTCGTCCACGACGAGGATGCCTTTGTTGGCTGCGGCGTCGAAACGGATGTTGACGGCCATTTCGTGCTTGGCCATCTCGGGCTCGCGCGTTTTCGCGTTGGGCGACACCGGCAGTTTGATGTTCTTGTCCACCTTGAGCACCTCGGCGGAGGTGATCATGACGAAGAACACGAGCAGCACGAGCAGCACGTCGATCATCGGAGCGATCTGGAACTCAGGTTCCCCGTCTCCACCACCACCACCACCGGCCATAGGATCAGTTGATTAAAGGGTTGTTAATAAAAGAGCGGAGCGAGGCTCAGCCTTCGGGGGCCTGGACCCAGTTGGGCAGGGCCGCGTAGGTCTCTTCCTGGCCGACGTCGGCGTCCTTGAGATAGTCGTAAGGCGCGTTGCGGAAAAGGTGTTCGGTTTCCTCATGGAGTTGATGGACCGCTCCTTGCAGTTTGTTGCGCAGGAAATAGAAGGCCATGAACGCGGGAATGGCGACCAGCAGTCCGGTGGCGGTGGCGACAAGCACCTCGCCGATGTGGCCGGCGAGTTCGCCCACGCCGCTGGAAAGTCCGGCGGTGCCGAGGCTGCCGAAGGCTCCCTTCATCCCGCCGACGGTTCCGAGCAGTCCGATCATCGGCGCGCAGACACCGATAACCGACAGGTAGTTGATGCGGGTTTGGAGGGTGGAGTTGACTTTTTCCACGGTGGAGTAAACCGCGTCTTCGGTGGCTTCCTTGCCGTAGCCGATGGAGCCGAGACCGGCGCGCATCACTTCGGCGAAGGGGCTGAAGCTCGCTTTCATCGCTTGGTAAGCGCCCACGTAGTCGCCGGCGCGGAATAGGTCTTGTGCCATGGTGACGTCTTCCTGCGGCGTCATTTTCTTGCGACTGGTCCGCAACCAGATGTCGATGATCAGCCAGACCATGCCGATGGAGAACAGCAGCAGGAGGTGCATGACCCAACCGCCTTCGAGGTAGGTGTCGATGAGGGTTTTTTCAGTGACGCCGGGTTTGGCAGCAGCTCCGAAGGCAGTGGTCGGAAGCAACACGAGAGCCGCATAGACAGCCTTTTGGATGGTGTTTTTCATGGTGTTTGTAGTGTGATTTTGAGAGGGAAAAAGAGATGTGCAAATCATTTCAGGCTTTCAAGCCGTTTAGCGGCTTCGACGGCGACCGAGGTGCCGGCCGATTCCCGGACCGACGAGGTGAGAAGCGCGACGGCTTCCTCGCGGCGGTCGAGGTTGACGAGGAGTTCCGCGGCCTTGAGCTCGGCGACGCTGTTGAGAATCATGCCGCCTGACGGGTAGAGGCAGGGAACCATGAGATAGGATTCGAGCGTGTCGGCATTCTGTTTGACGGCTTTGACCGGATCCGGGTCGCGCTTGAGGTCGCTGAGCAGGTTCCCGCGGAAGAAGGACGCGTAGGCGCAGACGTCGGCAGGCAGGTTGTCCGTCGTCAGTTCACCCAGGGCGACTTGGCGGTCCGCGGCGCTGGTGGAAGATGGAAGGAGCAGCGCCTTGCCGAGCGAGACGAAGGGGTCGGTGCCTTGGGCGGGTGTGGCGTCGGAAATTTCCTTGCCGATCTCGACGCACTTGGCGGAATTGCCACTTGCCGCGTAGGCGACAAGCGAGGCGCGGGCGGCATCCAGCCAGAAATTCCCGGGGATCTTGGCGGTGACGCGTTGCGCGGCGACGATCGGTTCGAGCAGCTTGAGCGCGTCGGCCGGTTTCCCCATCAGTAACAGGCCGATCCCCGGATTGAGTTCCGCGGGTTTTTCACCGAAGATGTGGTCGGCCATGGCGAGTGGGAAAGACTGTCCGGGAGTGAAGCTCTCGAAGGCGGCGGTGATGGTGAGCTTGTCACCTTGCAGCGCCACGGAGGAAATCGGCACCGAGCGTCCGTTCTGGAACACGATCTGGACCGGTTCCGCCGCGCTCGCCCATGACAGTGGCAGGGTGGCGGCCGCGCATGCCAGCAGGGCTGACCGGAATGTGTGCGATGGAAGCATCATGGGTGGGAAAAATTACTTGGCTAACTCGACGGCCTTCTTGGCGCGCGCGGTGTTCTTGAGTTTCGGGTGGTCGGCGAGCGTCTTGAGGGTTTCGTCCGCGAGGGTGGAGTCTCCCAGATCCGTCGCGGTTTCATAGGCTTGCCAGTAGGCTTCGGCACAAACATCGGGGACACTCTGATAGGCGATATAGACCCGCTGGTAAGTGCCGTGGGCTTTCTTGAGCAGCTCGGTCTTGGCATCCTCGCCGGCGGCCTTGTCGGCTTGCGTGCGGTAGATCCGGGCCAAAATGAGATAGGCTTTTCCCGCTGATTCGCCGCGGAACATCTTGTCGCCGATGATCTCGAGCGCGAGCTTCTCTGCGGGCTCGAACTGGCCGAGCGCGGCGAGCGCCTCGAGTTTCCCGAGCGTGGTTTCCTTGAAGCGGGACATGCCGGGATTGGTGTCCAGGGCGGTCTCAAAAATTTTCAGCGCGTCAGCCGGCTCCTTCCGCGCCATGGCGATGTAACCGAGTCCGACCGGTCCGGCGTCGGCGAACATGCCGTCTTTATAGCGCTCAACGAGCCGCCTGAACATGGTTTCCGCCTCGTCCAGCATGCCGAGCTTGAGAAGAATATCGCCGGAGACGGACAGCAGCGCCGGGCTGAGAACCGACGGGTCCTTGGCGTTGAGGGTGGCGATGCCTTTCAGATAGAGATCCGAGCGGTCGGCGCGTTTCAACAGCTGGGCGAGGCGGGCGCGGGCGTAGTAGAGGCGGGCGTTGGTGGTCGCGTTTTCCTGGCCGGCGGTCACCTTGTTGAGAATCTCGACGAGCTGTTTGTCCAAGGCGTCGATATCGACCTCCGTCGCCTTCTTGCGCGGGACGAGCGTCTTCACCAGTTCGTCGAGGAGGAATTCGACTTGCTCGGCGGAGGGGTTGGCAACCCGTGATTTGAGGGCTTTGCCGAGCATTTCCGCCGCTTCAGCGCCCTTGCCTTCGCGGGTTTTCATTTTGGCGACCTGCGAGGCGGAAAGCAGTGCCATCGGGCTGTCCGGCTTGCGTTGGAGAAACTCGCTGTGGAGCGCGGCGATGGCGGCGTAGTCCTTGTTGCCGGAGAGCATCGTGGTGGCGGAATCCAGCGCGTATTGAATCACGTCGTCGGAACTCTCAGACCAAACGGCGTTCTTGTAGGCGTCGAGCGCGAGCTTTTGGAATTTCACCAGCTCGTCGGGCTTGTCGGAGGTTTTTTTCTTATAAGTGTCGGCAAGCAGGCAATACATCGAGCCCGCGGAGGTGTCGTCGGGATGCTGGCCGAGGAAGTTGGACAGGTCCTTGATGATCTTGTCCGACTGGTCCACGTCCTTGTCATTGAAGTCGATGAACGAGAGCCGATAGCGCATGTCGCCGGCGTAGCGGCCGTCCGGGAATTTGGCGATGTACTCCTTGCAGGACTTGAGGGTCTCCTTGTAATTGTTCGTCAGGAAGTTCGACATCGCCACGTAGTACATGGCGTTTTCCGCCAGCGGGCTGTTGGGGAAGTTCTTGAGGAACTTGGTGAAAATGGGTGTGGATTCCTTGAAGTCGCCCTCTTGGAAAATTGCCAGTCCTTGGAAGAAGGTGTAGCGGTCGAGACTCTCGGACTGGGGGAACTTGGTTTCGAGACTGCGATAGAACTTGGCGACTTCGGGCCAGTTTCCACTCTGGACGAGCACCTCGCCGGCGAGCGTGCCGACTTGCTCGACATTGTCGGCATCGGGATATTTCCGCAGGTAGGCGTCGCAGAGGACTTTGATCTCGGGGATGTTCTTGAGCTTGTTGAGAATGACGATTTCCGCGTAAGCGGCGGCTTTGGCGTCGGGCGCGGAGGCGTATTTGTTGCGGATCGTGCGGAAGCAGACCAGGGCTTCCTCGTGGCGGTCAAGGTAGTAGAGGCAGCGGCCGCGGCGCATCAGCAGGGCGGCGTCCAGATCGGCCTTTTCCTCGACGGCGGCCAGCGCTTTCTCGGCCAGTTCGATGGCGGGTTTGAGATTGCCGACCAATTCGGAAGCGGAGGAGCGCTGGCCGAGGGGCTTGGTTTTTTCCAGTTCCACGCGGGCCTCGAGGATTTTCAAATCCTTGCGCTGGGCATCCAGAGCGGATTTCTGGATCTCCACGATCTGGCTGCGCGGCGGGACGGACCGGTAAATCGCGAGCGCCGACTCGTAGGATTGCGATCCGACCAGTTCGTCGCCACGGACGATGACTTGGTTGGCATACCAAGCGAGGGCGTCGCGCACTCCGGCTTGGTTGCTCAGGCGGTCCAGATAGAGAATGAGGTCTTCGATTTTGCCGGTGTCGGCGAGCAGCCCGATGACTTCCACCGCGGCGGTGGTCTGTTGGGGCGAGCGGATGTCCGAACCCATCAGGCTCTTGAAAACGACGAGCGCTTCGTCGTGCTTGCCGAGGTCCGTGTAGACCTGGCCGAGCCAGAGGCCCGCTTCCGAGCGGAATCTCGGGTCTCGTGCGGCGAGCTTGAGGGCCTCGATAGCGCGCTCTTTTTTCTCAGGCGTGGCTTGATCGATGCAGGCGCGGCCGACCCCCAGATAGCTGCGGCTGGCGTATTCGCCTTTGGGAAATCTTTTCAAATAGTCGGTGAATCCGGCTTCGGCCTCGACCGGCTTGGCGGCCAGCAGGTTTCCCAGACCGATATTGAAATAGAGGAGCTCCAAGGGAGCGTCCTTGTTAGGACCGAGGGCTTTGAGCAGTTCTTCGATTTTGGCGACGGCTGTGAGATAATCTTTTGCTGCAAACGCGGCTTCGGCCTCGCCGAAGATGCGGTTCAAAGTGGCCGGGGCGACAGGCGCCGCCGGAGCGGCCGGAGCGGCCGGAGGTTCCTGGGCTTCCACGCGGGATACCGGGATGACGCCGAGGAGGGAACAAGCCAAAAGCGCGGACCATTGCGCGGAAATTTGACGGGGTTTTCTGTGGTTTTTTCGCGCCATACTGACAGTCGTCAAAAGGGAGACCACGGCCATGGGAGTGTCAAGCCGGATTGTTTCCGGCCGCATCCGGAAAAGTGTTATCCGAGCGCGAGGTCGAGCGCGTGGATCGCGTGGTCGATTTCCACCAGCCCGGTGGAGAGCGGCGGCATCAGGACGATGGTGTCGAGGATCGGCCGGGTGAGCAAGCCGTGGGCGCGGGCGGCGTGGCAGATCGCCTCGCCGAAACGCTCGCCGGGCGGGAATTTCCCGCCATCCGGACGGCGGAGCTCGATGCCGGCGATGAAGCCGCATTGGCGGATTTCGTGAACCAGCGGGTGGCGGGATTTCAAATCCGCGAGGCCGGTGGCGAGGCGGGCGGTTTTTTCCGGCAGTTGGGCGAGGGTCTTTTCCTGCTCGAAAACATCGAGGCTGGCCAAGGCGGCGGCGCAGCCTAACGGATTCGCGGTGTAACTGTGGCCGTAGTAGAACGCGCGGTCGGCGGCACCGAGAAAGGCGTCGTAAATTCTCCCGGTGGTGAGCGTGGCGGCCAGCGGCAGGTAGCCGCCGGTGAGTCCCTTGGCGAGGCAGAGGAAATCCGGGATCACCTCCTCGCGCTGACAGGCGAACATGCTGCCGGTGCGGCCGAAGCCGGTCATGACTTCGTCGAGGATGAGGTGGACGCCGTTTGCGTCACACCATTGGCGCAGCTCGGCGAGCATCCCGGCCGGCCACGGGCGCATCTCGTTGACGCCCTGGATCAGCGGCTCGATGACGACGCCGGCGATGGTTTCCGCGGGCATTTCGCGAAGCTCGCCTATCGAACCGACGTGCCGGACGGGATATCCGATACTCCGGAATCGCTCGGAAAACCGCCCCACGCCGCCGAGCGAAGCCGCGCCGAGCGTGTCGCCGTGGTAGCCATTCGAGAAAGCGACGAAGCTGTTACGCGCGGGCTGGCCGGTTTGCTGGCGGTATTGCACGGCCATTTTCAAAGCGCACTCGATGGCGGTCGAGCCGTCGTCAGAGAAGAACACGCGCTCCAGGGTTTTCTCGGGGAAAAACCCGCAAAGCCGTTCTGCCAGTTCCGCCGCGAGCGGGTGGGTGAAGCCGAGAAACGACGTGTGCGCGACTTTCCCCAGTTGCTCCTGGATCGCCGCGTTGATCGCCGGATGGGCGTGGCCGTGGATGTTCGTCCAGATCGAGGAGTTGCCATCCAGATAGCGCCGGCCCTCGGAATCCCACAACCACGAGCCCTCGCCGCGCACTAACACCAGCGGCTCGTGGCCGCGTCCGCACCACTCGGCCTGCCGTGTGAACGGATGCCAGCAACGGGCTTGATCGCCTTCGATCCATCGGCGGGTGTCCTCGCGCATGCGACGAGCATGGAGATCGCGCGGCCGACTTCAACCCGCAATCGGCTTGTGGCATATCGATCGCCAGAAATTGCGGAGGCGGGTGAGCAGCGTAGCGGCGATCACCGGTCGCCGCGAGTCCTCTTCCCCGGCGCCATCCAGACTCGGCGACCGGTGATCGCC
>JBFZFJ010000488.1:0-5015 GCA_041306405.1 Verrucomicrobiales bacterium
TATGCAATGAAACCTGCAATGAAACCACAACCCCGAGGAACCGGATGCGTTAATTGCGCTCGTCCGGATCAGTGGGGGGCGTCGTCCGGCCTTCGGGCCGGGCGGCCCTATCCCGGAAGCAATCGGACATTTTGTCCGCCCGCTGAAGTTTGGCCCCGACATGTAATGTTAGGTGCGTGATAGGTCCGGGCGGTTGTTGATTATGCGGCGGCGAAAAGAGTGGCGGATAGATCTGGCGCGGGTTTTTGGACGCTCCCGTCCGGGGGAGATGCGGTCGTGAAGTGGTCGAAAGCCCCCGGATTGAGCGCGCGGGCCCAGATTTCCGCGCGCAACAACCGGAGCCGGTCGCCGGTGGATGGAAGACGGCCGGTTTCGCGGTGGTCTTTGCGCCATTTCGGCGGGCGCAGGAAGGCGAGGGGCTGGTTCTCCGCGCGGGCTTGTCGGCGCAGCTTTCGGTGGGGGTGGCGAGGTCGCTGGCGGAGCCGATGAGTTGTTGAAGGCGCTCGTTCAGGAGCGGGGTGGCGTTTTTTTTTGAATGTCGATGGGGTTGGGCGGGACGTCCTTGCGGGCGAGGATGAGGTGGCCCTTGTCAGCGATGATCCACTCGACGGTCTCGCCCTTGGTGAGCTCCATGGCTTGGGCGACGGCGGAAGGGAAGTTGATGTAATACTGCTCGCTGGCCTTGCGGCTGATGAGTTGGACTTTGGTTGGGAATCCCATGCGGAAATCTATTCACATAACTAGATTAATGTCCAGGCAAATTTGAGCGATTGACCGGGCTGGGCAAACTCGCCCCGTGAACTTGTCTAGTCAGGGGCCAAACTTCAGGCCACCGACATTCTGTCGGCGGCATCGGCGGCATCGGAATCATGGGACCATTCTGGCGGACAGTATGTCCGCCAGACTCAGCGTTCAGCATGAACGCGCTCCTTTTCCGATTTTAAGGCCGCCTCTAAGCATGAAAAAGTCGATGAGAGTTCTTTCCGGATGATGAGGGCGAGATCTTCCTCAGCCACCCCGTGCCCTTGGCGGACTTGCAGCCATTCCCATCAATCGGGGCTATTCCGGCACCGCGACACCCAGCTGCTTGAGCGCCGCGCGGGCGAATCGTTCACCGAGGATGACCGCCTGCCCTCCCGGGTAATGGAGGTCGCCCTGGGGCTTCGTTTCGTCGCCGCCGTTGAGGTCGTCGGTGTCGATCCAGCCGCCCAGCGGATCGTCTTCCGCGATCTTCTGTTGGATCGCGCGGATCTTCTTCCAGCCCTCGGCCTGGTCGCCGTGGAGGCCGTGGTCGCTGATGCGGCCGATGACGAAACGCATCTCACCGATGGCGAGTTCCTTTTTCAGATTGCCGACCAACGTCGTGAAGCTGCGTTCGTAGGCCGCGCCAAGGTCGCGCATCGCGTCGGACTCGCCCTGCATCCAGATGAAGGTCACGGTCTTGAAGGTCCGGGCATCGCAGGCATCCTTCACCGCTTTGACCAGCCGCGTGAATTCCTCGCCGTTGCCCGTCTTCAATTTCCCGTGCAGGGGATGGCCCTCGGGCGGGGCGTAATCCGCGGTCCAGAAGCGGATGCCGCGGCCGTCGCGCGCGGACACGACGATGGTCACATGGTCTTCGCCCAGCGCCTTGGTGACGGTGGCGGCGAAGCCCTGCTTCAGATTGCCGGTCATGTTCGACTGGCCGGAGAGGATGAACAGGTGGCCGCCGGGCTTGGGGACTTCGGCGTCCTGCGCCCATGCGGGTTGCGGCAGAAGCGTGAGAAGGATCAGGCTCAAGATCCGGGTGAATGACGGGAACATCATGGGATTACGGGTGGAGTGAGTGGCTTCTTGCGGGGTTCGGCTGTAGTGCGGTTGCTTGCCGCCGAGCACCCTTTTCATGAAGAGGATCTTCGAGGTGCTCCCGGCCGGCTTGCTGGTGGCGGCTTGAGGGTGGGTGTGATTATTTCCGGTGTTTTTCAGAGAGGCGGCATCCGCCGTTTCGCGGCGGGTGGCCGCAGGCCTTGGACTGCTACAGCCTGCTGTAGCTTTCCGCGAGACAGCCTGCTGTCAGCGGGCGGAGGATGGGAAGTGATCGCGCCGCAAGATGCCTATCCGCACTGCCCGGTCATGGCGGAGGGAGGTCATTTGAACGAGACGCGGACGGAGTCCAATATCGGCTTTGACGGATTCGATGTCGTGTCCTTGATGCGAAGTTCGAAGCCAAATTTTTCGGCGGCGGGCAGTCCGGACAGATCCATTTCCGCCGGTGTCCGCTTGATCTGTTTCGAGAAGCCTTCGATGCGGTCCTAGCTTTCCTTGACCTCCTGCCAATCGGTCCAGATGTCGATCGCGCCGTCGCCCGTCGTGTCCACCCCGGCGCGCACTTCCACCAATTCCACCAATTCGACCCATGGCCCGGGGCTGACGTAATCATTCGACGTCTGGTTGATCAGGAAAAATTTGCCCTCGGCGAAGCCGATGTCCGGATCCGGATGCCCCAGGCCGATCTCGCCGCAGAAGGTTAACGGTTTGCCGATGTCGTCCGACGTGAACCAGCCGATGCGAATCCTTTCGCCCGCCGGATGGGAATCACAGAAAAGATAATGCCGCCCGCCGATGCTGATGGCCGCCCAGTCGCCGAACGCGTTCTGCTCGGGTTCGTGGATTTCGTATTCGCCAATGTTGGTGCTCCAGTCCGGATGCTGCAACCAGTGGGGATGCTCGTAGGTGCCTTTGCGTCCCGTCGGGGTGGTGCGCTCATCCACGGCGTTGCCGAGGATCTGGAAATTCTTAATGCCGTCCTTGCTCATGGCATGCCCCGCCAATGGCGAATCCCATGAGTGCGCCTTGGCGTTGATCGGCGACCAATCCTCGTAAATGACATGGAAGTCGCCCTCCAGATCCCGGATCACGGCGCAGTCGGAGCCATCCGTGGGATTGCGGAATGCCAGCCCCATGTTTTTCCCCGAAACCCCGTTCGTTAGATCGTCGTCGATATACAAATGCGGATCCTGGTCGTTGGGGTAATCGTAATAGATGTAGGTCTTGTCGCCGACCTGTTCGGCGGTGGTGACCCGGCGGGCCAAGGTTTCGGTCACGGGTCCATGATGCACCCAATGCATCATGTCCTTGCTCTGCCAGGCGTGGTACCCGCCCAGCCCGGGCTTCAGCCCCCCCAGCCGATGCCATAAGGATGTAAACTCCGAAAATGAGGCAAGGCTTTTTGGTCATGCGTCCAATCTTCCGAATTTCGAGGCCGTGACCAGCGATAATTCCCATCTTTTGCGTTGGACCCATGCAGTTGTGGTGTGAGGGTGTCGGCGGGAATTTCCTCCGCATCCGCCTTCGCGAAGGCGGCGCGGAGGGTCTCCTCCGGAATGGTGACAAGGTCCGGCGACGCGGGTTTGGCGGGCGGCGGTTTCTTGGCAAGCCCATCGAGATTTTTCCACTCCGCGCTGATCTTACCGTAGTCATCCGTCGCCAAAGTGCTTCCGGAGTGGGCGGAGACTCCGCACACCCGCTTCGAATGATTCATCGCGAAGCGGTGGACGAACTGGCTGCCGGCGGAGAAACCGTGCAGGAACATCTTGTCACGCAGTTTGTAGCGCTAGTCAGGGAAAATGCGCCGATCCACCGTTTTGTGCAGGATGGCTGCATTCATTACCGTAACGGCCCCCCTCATCCCATCATGATACGCTCCCTCAGCCTGCCCTTTGCCATCTTCATCCTCGCCGCCTGCCCGGTCGTCACCGAAGCGGGGCCTCTCAAGGTGCACGGCATCTTCGCCAGCAACATGGTTCTCCAGCGCGACAAGCCGATCGTGGTCTGGGGCTGGGCGGAGCCCGGCAAGTCGGTCTCGGTCCAGCTAGGTAAGGACAAGGCAGATGCCAAAGCAGCCGGCGACAAAGGTCGCTGGGAGGTGAGTTTCCCGGCGCGCGAGGCGAGTGCGGAACCGCAGGCCATGGTCGTGACCACCGGCAACGAGAAGGTGGAAATGGCCAACGTCGTCGTCGGCGACGTGTGGGTCATGACCGGCCAGAGCAACATGGCATTCCCTCTTGGCAAAACGCAGCATGCCGACATCGAGATCGTCCAGTCGAACCTCCCGCTGCTGCGTTTCTTCTCGATCGATCCGAACGAACAGTCCGCGCCGCAGGATGACATTCCGGCGGAAAAAATCACGACGCAGGGATGGGCGGTGTCGGGCCCGGAGACATCCCCCGACTTTTCCGCCATTGGCTACATCTTCGGCGCCCGGCTCCAGCGGTCGCTGGGAATTCCCATCGGCCTGATCAAGAGTGCCCGCGGCGGTGCCTCGATCGAGGCGATTGTCCCCAGCCACAAGTTCGACGACCACCCGCTCGCCAAACGCTACGCGGAATCCGTGAAGAAGAAGATCGCGGCCTTCGACAAGGAAGCAACCTCCTTGCAGGTTTGGAACAACCAGCTCGCAAGAGCGAAGTCCAAAAAGCTGCCGGAAGACAAATGGCCGAAGAAGCCGGTGAACGGCGACAACCTGACCTCATGGAACATCCCCGGCATGAGCGCCAGCGACATGGGCAGCATCCACCACGGCATGTTCGGAGTGTTCAAGGGCTACCACATCAAGGGGGTGCTTTTCCACCAAGGCTTCAACAACGCCATGATGCAGGCTTGCCGCCCGCAGCGCTACCGGGTGCTCATGAAGCTGATGGTCGAAGGCTGGCGCGAGGATTTCAAGGACCCCAAGCTTCCGGTGGGTGTGATCGGTTTCTGCGCCGGGGGCAACACACAGAACGAGGACAATTTCGAGGCGGAATCCTTCGCCGGCGCCCCCTTCATCCGCGAAGCCCAGCGGCTCGGCCTGGCCGACGTCGGGGACCCGGTGAACACCGCCTTCCTGCCGGCCTACGATGTGCAGATTCCCGGTCTGCATCCCCTGAAAAAGCGCGATCACGGCGAGCGGGCGGCACGCTGGGCGCTTGCGAAGATCTACGGCCAGAAGGGCATGCGCTGGGAAACCGCCTCGCTCGTCTCGGCGGTGCCGCAGG
>JBFZFJ010000489.1:0-3911 GCA_041306405.1 Verrucomicrobiales bacterium
CGGATTCAGCTGATTGATCAGAGCTTCACCCACCAACCCTCAGCCGCTGCTCCGCCTTCTCATACTCGCCAAGATGCGCCCGCATCAGGCTCTTCCACAGCTTCCCATGATTCGGCACCGAAAAATGCAGCAGCTCGTGAACAATGACGTAATCTCCCAACTCTTTCGGCATCCCCAGCAGCTCGTCATTGAAGCTCAGCGTCCCTCCCGTCGAACAGGAAGCCCACTTCCGCCTCATCGGCCGGATGTAGATCGAGTGCGCGTCCACTTCGAGCTTCCGCGCCCATTCCTTCACCCGCGCTTTGAACTCGTCGCGCCCGCTCCAAAAAGTGGCTGGGACATCCTGTCCCAACCCGTCACCGGAGCACCTCACCACCGCGTCTTGGTCTTCTTCCCTCATTTCCGAAACGCTTTCTCCAACAGCATAAACAGCGACTCCACCGTCGCCACCACCTTATCGAAATCATCTTCTTCAGAATACACCGCGAACGTCACCTGCTTCCGCAGCTCGCGTAACTCCGCCTCGCCATCCTTCCAGCCGGGATGCTTGCCGAAAGCCTCGCGGATCTTCGCGCTGACTTTCTCCGCATTCGCAATCCCGTCGTCCGTCAGTTTGCACAATACTGAAATAGCTCAGGCCATCGAGGTGCCCTTTTTCCTCTGCCCTTGTTTCGGCTGCTGGCTACCGCCGAAATTGTCGCCAGATTCTCGAATGCGGTCTAAATTCAGCATCGTGGAGCTAGAATTGCCCTGCGCGAATCATGCAGGCCTGCTCTTCTCATGCAGCGCGAGAATTCGGATGATGCTTTCTTCGAAGGCCTTTTTGAAATCGGGATCACCGGCGTAGACTTTGTAGAGATCGAGGTCCTTCTTGCGCTCTTTGTTCACGGCTTGGGAGATTAGGCTTTCCAGGGCGATGCGGCGGTTCTGCTCGTCGGGGTTGTCCACGACTTGAGCCTTGTAGGCCGCGCTCGCTTGGACGTGTTCCATGATGTTGATCAGCTTGACTCGCTGTTCCTCGGGCGTCGCGTCCCAGGCTGAGAAGAAGCGCTCGTTGAAATGACGGATGATCTCGTCGAGCGGCGATTCCTCTTCCTCGCCGCCGTGGTGCCCACGGACATTCGGGTTCTCGGGTTCGAGTTCGGTTTCGGCGCTGTCGAGTTCGATGTGCTGGTTCAGGCGGACGCGTTCGAGGCCGTAGGTGGAGAGATCGACGCTTTCCAACAGCTCGTCCAGTTGGTCTTGATCCCTGTTAATGACCTTGAGCTTGGGGATCAGGAATTTGAGGAACCAGTGGAGCTTTTCCCACGCGGGATTGGCAAACGGCATGATGCAGGCGAGCTGGCCGTAGAGCTTCACGAACTGCTTGGCCTTGATCTTGAAGTCGATCTTGTCTTCTTCGTCCTCGATCATGTCGAAGCGCGCGACCGTTTCGTCGATAATCGGGTGGAGTTGCTCGGCATCCACACCATTGAAGAAGAGTTCGTTGAATTTCTCAATGTCCTCCTCGCTGTAGAGCTCGGCGTCGTCGAGGGCGTCTTTCAGGTCGTGGAGGACGTTGATGTCGGTCGGCTCGGTGAGCGAGGTGGCGGTGTAGAAATCGTCGAAGGCGGCTTTGATCTCGGTGGCGGTGTTGTAGAAATCGAGGATGAAGGTGTCCTGTTTCTGCATCTTGGCGTTGCAGCGGTTCAGGCGGGACAAGGCTTGCACGGCGAGCACCCCTTGCAGGCGCTTGTCCACATACATGGTGTGCAGCAGCGGTTCGTCGAAGCCGGTCAGATACTTGTTGGCGACGACGAGCAGGCGGTAGTTGGTTTCTCCGGCTTTGACGTTACCGGCGAGTTTGTCCGGGATGTCCTTGGACGGGAAACCATTGAGCGATTCCTCCGTGTATTCGATGCCGTCCACCATCTTCTTGCCGGAAAAAGCGACGATGGCTTGGAACGGCGCGTTCGCCTTCTTGAGTTCGTCGCGGATGGCGAAGAAGTAACGGATGGCACTCTCGATGTTGCGGGTGATCACCATGCCGCGGGCCTGGCCACGCAGTTTCTTGGTGGCGACGACCTGGCTGAGGAAATGATCGGCCATCAGCGCGGCCTTGGTGCCGATGGTCTGCGCGTGGCTCTCGACGTAGGCGCGGAGTTTCTTCTGCGCCTTGACGGTGTCGAACTCCGGATTGTCCGCGATGGATTTCTGGACCTCGTAGTAGCTCTTGTAAGTCGTGTAGTTAGCGAGCACGTCGAGGATGAAGTCTTCTTCGATGGCCTGCTTCATCGAATAGAGATGGAAGGGATCGAATCCGCCGTCGGCATTGCGGGTGCCGAACTTTTCGAGCGTCGCTTTCTTCGGCGTCGCGGTGAAGGCGAAGTAGGAAGCGTTGTTGCCCATCTTGCGGCGCTCCATCGCTTGCAGGATCTTTTCTTGATAGTCTTCCGGTTCATCCTCTTCGGTCGCGCCGAGCACGGCGGTGGCGGAATCGGCGGCGCTGCCGCTTTGCGAGGAATGCGCTTCGTCGATGATCACGCCGAATTTCTTGCTGCTCATGTCGGCGATGCCATCGACGATGAAGGGGAACTTCTGAATCGTGGTGGTGATGAGTTTCTTGCCTGCTTCCAAATGGCTGCGGAGTTCGGCGGCGCTGTTGGCGTGGGCGAGGATGTTCTTCACCTCGGCGAACTGCCGGATGTTCTTGTCGATCTGGCGGTCGAGCACGCGGCGGTCGGTGACGACGATGACGGAGTCGAATAGGTTCTCCTGCCCGGTCTTGTCGTAGAGCTCCACGAGCTGATAGCCGAGCCAGGTGATGGAGTGGGATTTCCCCGATCCGGCTGAGTGCTGGATCAGGTAGCGCTTGCCAAGGCCCTTCGCCTGCACATCGGCGAGTAACAGGCGCACCACCTGGAGCTGCTGATAGCGCGGGAAATAGAGCGTCTCCTTGGACTTGCCCGCCTTGTCCTTCTCCACCGTGAGCTTGGCGTAGTGCTCGATGATGTTGCTGAGGCTGTGGCGGGTGAGGATCTCCTGCCAGAGGTAGGCGCTCTTGTGGCCGTTCGGATTGAGCGGGTTGCCCTTGCCTTGGCCATCCGGCAGGCCCTTGTTGAAGGGCAGGAAATAGGTGCTCTTGCCATCGACTTTGGTCGTCATCCACACCTCGTCGGGATCGACGGCGAAGTGGACGAGGCAGCGCTTGAAACTGAACAGCGTCTCCTTCGGGTCGCGGTCGTCGCGGTATTGCTTCTTCGCTTGGTTGACGTTCTGGCCGGTCCACGGGTTCTTGAGTTCCAGCGTGGCGAGCGGCAAGCCGTTGAGGAAAACCACCATGTCCACCGACTTCTTATCGATGCTGGAGAAATACACCTGCCGGGTGACGGAGAAGACGTTGGACTCGAACTTCGCGGTGACTTCCGGGTTGAGGTCGTTGTAGGGCAGTCGATAGAGCAAATCGAAATGCGCGTTGTCCACATCCAGCCCCTTCTTCAACACGGCGAGAATGCCGTCCTTCTTCAGCTTCCGGTGCAGCCGTTCGAGAATCTGCCGTTTCCAATCCGGCTTGTAGTGAAGCTTTGCCAGTTCCGCCGCCTGGGTGGCTTCGAGAAACTGCCAGAATTTCCCTTCATCGATGGCGAACTCGGAATTGAAATCCGTGGACTTGCCGCGCAAGTAGCCTTTGCTGCCATAGTCCTTCGGTTGCTCCTGCATAACACCTTCCTTCACCGGTGCGCCACTCACTCCCCCGGTGAGATAACGTTCAATGCAGGCTTCCAAGCCCTTTTCGGTGGTGTCGGTGCTCATGATTCGGGTAGATCCTTGGATTCGCGTAGCAAAAATGCCTCCAGTTCCTCGGCTTTGGGCAGAGCCACCTTGTAAGTGGAAACGAAGAGGTTTTCGTCCATCCCGCCGAGCGCGTATTC
>JBFZFJ010000490.1:0-3175 GCA_041306405.1 Verrucomicrobiales bacterium
CTATTTTTTATTCGGGTGTGTTTGTTTTTTTGTCGGATTGAGAGCGCTTTTGGACTCGAAGGTTTCTGAGTTCTTCGGAGTTTGGAGCGGGGTCTCGGAAAGGGGTGGGAAGAGGTCTTAAAGTCGAAGGTCTTAAAGTCGAAGGTCGGAAGAGGAAGAGTCGCTGGCGTCTTTGACTTTCAGACCTTTGACTTTAAGACTTTCAGACATCTCATCTTCAATCGTCGTCATTCTTGTTCATTTTGGAGTTCTGGAAGGTTTCCTGGGTGATGACGCCTTGGTTGAGGAGGCGGCGGAGATTGGAGTCCCACTCGATGTTGCCGGCGCGGCGGATGACGTCCTCCAGCGAGCGGGCGCCGCCGTCGTAGTTGGCGATGGCGCTGGAGACGGCGTCGTCGTTGTTCTGGAGGAATTCGTAGGTGAGCACCCGCTTCTGGACGCCGTAGAGGAGACCTTGGGAGTGGATGAAGATGAGGATTTCCGCGAGGCGGCTGAGGACGGAGGTGTGGTTGTCCTTCGGATAGAGTTCGAGAATCCGGCCGATGGTTTTGACGGCGCCGGTGGTGTGGAGGGTGGAGAGGACGAGGTGACCGGTCTGCGCGGCTTCCATGCAGGTTTCCATGGCCTCGCGGTCGCGGATTTCTCCGAGCAGGATGATGTGGGGCGCTTTCCGTAGCACGTCCTTGAGACCTTGCTTGTAGGAGTGCACGTCGCGGCCGACTTCCTGTTGGGTGACGATGCTGGGTCCGGGAATCCGGTGGCCGGGATAATCCGGATCATCCATGTCATCGGGGTATTGATACTCGATGGGGTCCTCGACGGTGACGATGTGCTTGGGATGATTCCGGCGGGCCCAGTCGATGAGCGAGGCGAGGGTGGTGGATTTCCCGGAGCCGGTGGGACCGGTGACGAGGCAGAGTCCGGCGCGCTTGAGGACGCCGTGGCGCAGGGTGTCGGTGGTGTCGGGATCGATGCCGAGGGATTCGAGCTCGGGGATGAAATCGTTGAGAATCCGGCAGGTGACGCCGAGGCCGGACGAGCTGAGGTGGGCTTGGATCCGCAGGCGGCCGGAGCGTTCGCCGCTGTCGCCCATGGGGATGCCGTCGCAGGAGAAGTCGGCGACGCGGGTCTCGGAAAAGCTGGCGATGGCGAGGCGGATTTTTTCATCGACGCGCATATCCATGCTGTTTTCCTGACCGAATCCGTGGCTGCCGCTCTCGCGGTTGGAGATGAGTTCCTTGAGGATTTCATCCATGTTTCCGGCGGTGAGGATGCCGAGGAAATCGAGTTTCTCCATGCCCTTGTTGGTATGGATATAGACCGGGCGGTCGGCGCGCATCTGGATGTCGGAGACGCGGAGCTCGCGGCAGACGCGGAAGATGATGCCGAGCAGGTCGGTGCCCTTCATGCCCGCTGCGAAACGCACCGGCACGGCGGCCGGGGTGTAACCCGGAAGCGGTGGGGGTTCGAGAACTGATGCGTTAGATGACATGGTGGGAGAAGTGCCGAGTGATGTGTGAGAGGGCGTCGGGTGGATTTTTTAAGAGGCGGTCACAGACTGCGGCACAGTCGAATTTAATTGGCGGCTTGGCGGTGTTGGGACTCTTTTTCGAAGCGGACGATGGTTTTTTCCGCGGCGTCGCGGATCTTGCCGATGAAACTGTAGTGGGCCTGGCATTCTTCGATGCGTTGGGGCGAGATGAGGTGCCAGCTTTTCGACTCATCCCACTGTTTGGCGATGGTGTCATACCGGGCGAGGCACTGATCGAGAGTGTCGAGATACCGGTGCATGTCCGTCGTGTTGAATTGCGGGTTTTCGTTGCGGCGGTAGGCAAACATCAAATGTAGCATGTTGGTGCATGCGGCGGCGGCGGTCAGGGACGGGCGGGGATCGCCTTCCTGCTGGAGGCAGTATTGGATGGTGTCCTCGGCAAGCGTGCCAGCAGTGTGTTTGAGTTCGGGCCTAGTGGTGATTCCTTCGATGAGGAAGAAGTGGAGCGAGTTGTAGTTCGCGTAATGGGATGGATCGAGTTGATAGGCGAAGCGGAGCTTGTCCTCGGCCTGGCGGCGGAGAAAGAATTTCAGGTCTTTGCTCGCGGGTCTGGGGTTGGTGCGCTCTTCGGAGCCTTGTTCCATCGCCGCGATCATCTTCCGCAGGCGGTCGGGCGGCGAGAGATTCGCGGGTTTCGGGGGCTCCGGTTTGACGAGAATCAGGCTGCCCGGCGCGGGTTCTTGACGATGCGAGGGCGCCGCGCCCATGCCCATTCCGATGTTGAATTCGGTTTGGATGGGACCTTGCAGGGCCATGGCGAACACTTCGCCATAGGGGCTGCGGTTGATGCCGAATACGTTGAGTGGCGTATCAAGATCGGGGTTATTGAGAAGCGGGCGTCCGGCAAGCGCCCACGCGAGCACTCCCAAGCCAATGAGGCCGGTGGTGATGGCGGTGGATGAAATGCGTGACATGTGGAGGTGGAAGCTGAGATGCTGAAATCAAAAAATCAGGCGGAGATTTTGGTGCGGAAACACAGGCGTGAGAGGCCCGCATAGACGGCGAGAATGCCCGTGAAATAGACGATCATGGTCCAGAAGGCCGCAGTCGGGAGTGCTCCGCTTTTGAAGTAGAGGCGTTGGGTCAGATCCGCGAAACGGTATTGCGGAGAAAAGAGCAGGAAGCCTTGAAGTATCGGGTTTTCCTCGATTTTGAGCATGTTGTCGAGGTAGCCGACGCCATAGAGACCATAAAGGGTGATCAGCAGCGTAACGGCGAAGCCGGTGATGCCTCCAAAACGCGAGGCCAAGGCGGTGGCTAGGGCGAGCAGGGGCGCGGTGACCAGTAGGAACAGCGCGGCGTATTGGCCGTTGAGCACCCACCACATCGAGCGTTCGACGGGATCGGTCGGGGTGGCGGCGAACTGGCAGATGAGCGCGGTGATGATGGTGAGCGGGGCGACGAAGCTGAACACGGCGAGCCAAATTTCAAAAAGTTGGCGGGTGGCGGAAACTCCGGTGGTTTGGAAATACTCGCCGACGCCGGTTTTGGCATTGGTCTCGCCCTCGCGGGCGGCGGTGAACAAGCCCCAGAGCAGGGTGCAGGTCCAAAGTGTGCCCCAAGCGGCGAGAATCCGGGCCGGTTGGACGAGCAGCGGTTTTTCGGTGGCGCTGGAAATCAGCG
>JBFZFJ010000491.1:0-3646 GCA_041306405.1 Verrucomicrobiales bacterium
ATCAAGCGGCGGCGAGTTTTGAAAACGCCATGGGTGCTCCGAAGCTGTAGCTGTTTCCCACGAAGAGCACCGCCAGCTCCGGCTTCGCGCGGACGCGGCCGGCGAGCTCGGCCCGCCCCAGACTGACGGGCAGCGAGGCGCGCGTCGAGCATGCGGGGATGCCGCAAAAACTCAGGATGCAGGCGGATTTCACGAGGATGGATTTCATGCTCTGGGATGGGCGGTGTCGTAGGCTTGTTTGAGACGTTCCTTGGTCACGTGGGTGTAAATTTGCGTCGTCGAGAGAGAGGCGTGGCCGAGCAGGGCCTGCACGCTGCGGAGGTCCGCGCCGGCGTCCAGCAGGTGGGTGGCGAAACTGTGCCGGAGTTTGTGCGGGCTGATCGCAAAGGGGATGCTGCTGCGCTTGAGGTATTTCTTGAGCAACTGATCCACTGCCTGCTGGGTGATGCGGCGCATGCGGGTGCTGAGAAACAGCGGCCCGGAGGTGACCGCGGCTTCCTGGCGGTAGCGCTGGATCGCGTTGATGGCGGGCCCGCCGATCGGGACAATCCGTTCCTTCGAGCCTTTTCCAACGACCCGCACGGTTTCGCCGATGAAATCCAGATGCTTCACATCCAGCGCGAGCAGCTCGGAAATCCGCAGGCCGCAGGAGTAGAACAGCTCCAGGATCGAGGCATCGCGCAGCGGCAGCCAGGCGGGTGATTTCTTGTCCGGATCGACGCGCAGCGGCATTCCTAGCAGCTCGTCGATCTGCGAGAGGGTGAGCACCACCGGCAGGCCGCGCTCCGGCTTAGGCAGCAGCACCTCGCCCACCGGGCTGCGCGCCAGCCCGCGGCGGAGCACGAGGAATTTATAAAACGATCGCAGCGCGGCGAACCTCAGGCGGATGGTGGCGCGCTTGAATCCCTGCTTCATCAGCGCGAACAGATAGTCGCGGAAATCATCGGCGGCCTCCCCGCGCCAGCCGGCGAACCGCTCGCCCCGCCACTTTTTGTAAGCGGCGAGAGCGTCCCGATAGTTCGCCAAGGTCCGGGGAGAAGCGCTTTTCTCCGTGGCTTGGAAATCGAAAAAAGCGATCTCGTCGCAGTCGGTCATCGGCGCGGAGGATATCCGGCGGGGAATTGAATACCAAGCGAATTGAAAAAGCCCCGCCGGACGCTTGAAGGTAGCTGGCTGCCGTCGGGAGCGCAGCCAATGGAACGCGAACGATCCGCCCGAGAACAGTGCCCGGGCGATCGCTGCGGATCCTTGGCGACGAGTTCCAACAGCTCGCTGCCTCCCCGACGAGCCGGCTCTCACCTGGTTCAACCAAGCCCGGAAGCTATCCGGCATAACAGATAGCCGATCGTCGCGCAGTTCGGATCGCCGCAGGGCAGGGGAGTGAAGTCCTCGAAGCGGAGCTTGCCGGCGGCCTGCCCGACCGCGCCGAGGATGATGTCGGCGGTGTTGAGGCGTTCGCCGCCGGTGGCGTGCGTTCGGCCGGTGAGGAACATCGGCTGGAAGGAGACGCCGCGGCAGGCGGTGTATTCGAGGCCGGTCAGGATGGTGTCCCACAGGTGCGGCAGGGTTTCCGGCATCACGGTCATGGCCAGCGTGAACGGGACTCCCTCGCGTTCGCAGCGGTCCATCGCGGCCCGTTTCATCTCGCGGAAATCGCCGCCGCGCAGCTCGTGTTGGCCGGCTTCCTGCGGGCCGTCGAATTGCAGGTAGAGCTGGAAATTCCCGCGCCGCGCGCGCTTCCCGAGTTCTGCCAGAAAGCCGTCTTCCTTCGCGATCCGCACGCCGTTGGTGTTGACCAGGCAGTAGTCGATTCCCGGCTCGGCGTGGATCCAATCGACCAGCTCGAAAAACTGCGGATGCAGCGTCGGCTCGCCGCCGGAGAGTTGGAGCAGCTCGATCTTTCCCTTCCGATCAACCACGCCACGGATGCGGTTTTGTAACGATTCCAGCGAGTGCGACTTCAAACGGTCACCCGCCGCGCCGACCGGGGAATCCGCGAAGCACGTCGGGCAGGCGAGATTGCACGAATCGACGATTTCGATCAGTGCGAGGCAGGTGGAAAGCACCTCCACTTCCGGCACCGTCGCCCCGGCATTGCGGCCGAGCGTGCCGGTCGCTCCGGCCGGGTCCGCGGAACACGCGCAGCCGGCGCCGCAGGCGTTCGACGGATCGCCCTTGGCCAGCCAGTAGAACCGCGCGTCGCTGGCGATGCAGGCGGTGGCCTCGCCGTGTTCGGCGCAGGTCCGTGTCAGATAGACCTTCGCCGGGGTGCCCGTGGTTTTCCAAACCTCCGCTGGCACCGCGGCCTGACAGGTCGGGCAGCGCGAGGTGGTCTGTTTCAGGGATTCCTTGAGGATAGGGAATGGCATGGGTCAACTGAAAAAAAGCATGCAGGAGCCCACCCACAGCGAGAGGCAAACGATGACCTGGCCGAGGAAATAGCCGCAGTCGAGAAACACCAGGGAGCGCCCGCGGTAACGACTTCCGATCGCCCGATGGAACAAGGGCAGGCAAGCGATGATGAGGAAAAAGACGACGATGGGAACCCACAGGAAGGAGGTGCCGTAGTCGTTTGGAGTGCGATAGGAATCGGCGATTAGATTGCCAGCAAGAATCGCCACCGGCGGAACCGAGAACGCGATCCACAAGGGCGTTCTCGGAATGACGGCCAGCGGCAGCGGCGGGGGGATTTCCTGTGGTTCGCTCATGGTGAAAAGCTGGCAGCGGCGAAATGGATTCGAGCTTTTTGTCAAGTTTCCAGACTCGGGTATTAACCGCACGCCGATCAAGCTAGGGAGAAGCCACAATAACTCGATGTGAATTTAACCGCGAATGGACGCCAATCGACGCGAATTTTCAGAACTTAATTCTTAGAATCAGAAGTTTCATTCAAAAATCATCTTCATTCGCGTCGATTGGCGTCCATTCGCGGTTCAAAAATCCCTAGCTTGATCGCCCTGGGGACGACCGGCAAAGCCATGACTGAAAAGCCGGATGCGGGAATGGAAGCGCCGCGGACATGCCGGAGGCAACTTCACCCGATTTCTATCACCTGCCACATTCTTTGCAGCTTGCTTGCGCTGATTAGTCGGGACCCCTTCGAAGTAGCGGCCCGAATGCTTGTTAGCCGGGACTGGTACCATTTCGACTGACCCTTTCGAGACTGTATCCTTGCTTTTTGTCAAGTCATCGCCCCGGTTTTCAGACTCGGGGACGACCGGCAGAGCCATGACTGGAAAAGCCGGATGAGGGAATGGAAGCGCCGCGGACATGGCCGGAGGCAACTTCACCCGATTTCTATCACCTGCCACATTCTTCGCAGCTTGCTTGCGCTGATTAGTCGGGACCCCTTCGAAGTAGCTTCCCGAATGCTTGTTAGTCGGGACCCCAGAGACTGACCCCAGAGATCCCCGGAAACCGCAGACGAAGCGCCGACGCTAGACCGCCCGCCCGCGCCTGTCCATCGCAGAGTTGGGCTCTCACCAGGCCCTTCCCTTCCCGCTCCTTCCACGCTATACCTCCTCCCATGTCCAAGCCCCTCCTCGCCATTTGCTCCCTTTCCCTCGCCGCATCCGCACCTTGGCTCCCCTCCCTATCAGCCGAAACAAAAGCCACCCCGCCCGCCTGCGCCACGCAAACCGCAGAC
>JBFZFJ010000492.1:0-5230 GCA_041306405.1 Verrucomicrobiales bacterium
TAGGGACCGGCGAGCGCCTTGAGCATGTTCACGCCGCCCGCGACTTCCGCCGGGAAAAACTTGAGCAGCTTGCAACCGAAGGCGAGCGCGCCTTCCAACTCGCTGGGAGTCATCACACCCGGGGAAAACAGCAGGCCGACGTCTTTCGCCGCGGCGACGATTTCCGGGTTGAAGCCGGGCGCGAGTCCGAAGACGGCTCCGGCATCCTTGGCGCGCTTGACCTGGTCCTTTTCCAACAGCGTTCCGGCTCCAAGCAGGATCTCCGGGAATCTGGCCGCGATGCGCTCGATCGACGCCTGGGCGGCCGAGGTCCGGAAGGTGATTTCCATGATGTCGAGGCCACCGGCCAGCAGTGCTTCGGCAAGAGGCTCGGCGGATTCGACATGGTCAAGGACGACGACGGGGACGATGCGTTTGGCGAGGATGCGGTCAATCATGGGAAGACGAGGTTGAGCGAAATTTCGGCAATGACAAAGAAAATGCCATGCTGCCGTAGCCCAATGTGAGGCGGAAGGCGGCGCGCCGGACGCACATCGCTTTCACCTCTCATTGGCCGGGCGGACAGGAATGTCCACCCTCCTTACAGGAAGAGCGGCTTCATGTGGCGGTCCAGCAGGTTGCCGGTGACGTTTTTGGCGACGACTTCCGAGTGGTCCTTGAGCGCCTGGATGTAGGTGTCGCCGAGTTGCGCGGCGATCTTGAATCCGACGTGCAGGAGTTGGCGGAGATCGGCGTTGTAGCCGGGGTTGGTCGGGATGTGGCGCAGCGCGTCGGTGAACTGGGTGCTGGTCCAGCCGTTGACTTCCTCAGCGGAGGGGAGGTTCGCGTCGTTGATGTTGATGACGGTGGCGTAGGGCTCGCAGAGCGCTTCCTTCTTCTCCAGCGCCTTGGCGTAGATTTTTTTGGCAAGCGCGAGTCCCTCGCCGCCGGCTTCCGCCAGGCCCACGATTTCCTCCAGCCAGTTCGTCCCGGCGGTCTTGATGTGGAGACCCGCGCCGGTGCGCTGGATGGCTTTCTTGATATATGGATAGATCGAAAACTTGTCGGAGCCGGAGTGGACGGAGAGCTTGAGCGTGGCGGGCAGGCCGTAGGTTTTGACGGCGTGCGCGATCACGGCGAGGTCGTCATTGAACTCCTTTTCAAATTGCAACGGATCGCCGACGTAATCGACGCCCTTGTTGAAGCGGCCGGTGAACTTCGGTGCGATCGTCTGGATCGGGATGCCCTGGTCGGCGATGGCGGCGAGGATGATCAACATTTCCGGCGGCGTCTGCGGGCTGTCGGTTTCATCCATGGAAACCTCGGTGACGAAGTTGTCCACACCACCCTTGGCCGCGACGATGTGTTGATAGATGGCTGCAGCCTTCTGGGTGGCTTTGAGGAACTGGTTCGCGGTCTTCTCGACGTCGGCGCGGGTGATTTCAAACGGCTCGGAAATGCCTTCGATGGCGACGGTGCCGATCAGCTCGGGATGCTTGGCGATGAACGCGGCCACGTCCGCGGGATCGGCGGCTTCACCGATGTCGTCGGCGACGTCGAGCGTGAAGAAATCGCAGGGCGCGACGAAGCGGTCCACGGTGGAGAGGTTGATGTGGTCGGCGTCCAACAGATACTCGCCGGTCCAGCCGAGGTCGGCGACCGCCTTGTCAGCGGCCTGGCGGGTCTGGATGGGCTCGGAGCCGATGATGTTGTGCTCGCGGTTCGACTTGTTCCAAACCGGCGTGATGTCGATGCCGAGTTTCCTGGCTTCGATGAATGCGGTAAGCTGGGCATGCGCTCCATTGGCGAAACGATCGCCGACGCCGAAGGTGTATTTAGGACAGTTTTTCATAAGATGAGTTAGTTGACTTCGATGATGGCTTTGATCGCGCCGAGCGCGGGATCGGTGAATTGATCGAACTCCGTGGGGACGTCCTCGAAAGCGATGCGGTGGGTGATCCAGAGACCGGTGTTGATTTTTCCCTCGCGGATCAGCTGGATGATGTTGTCGAAGTCCTCCGGGAGCGCGTTGCGAGAGGCGAGCAGCGTGATTTCGCGGCGATGGAACACCGGAGCGTGTGGAAATGTCAGATCGGAAGTGGTGATGCCGACGTAAACGACGCGGCCGGTGAACGCGGCATAGTCGAAGCAGGTGGACATCGACTTCGGGCTGCCGGTGGCGTCGATGACGACATCGGCCAGCAGGCCGCCGGTGATCTTCTCAAGCTCGGCAAGGTGCGAGCCGTCCGGCTGGAAGGGGATCGTGTGCTGGATGCCGAGGTTTTTCTGGCAGAAATCCAGGCGGCTTTGGACCATGTCCATGACGATGGTCTTAACGTCCATCAGCTTGAGGAATTCCAAGCAAGCGAGGCCGATGGGACCGGCGCCGATGACGAGCACGGTCTCGCCGGGCTTGGGATTTCCACGCTGGACGGCGTGGTAGCCGATGGCGAGCGTCTCGACGAGCGCGAGCTGGTCGTAGGAAAGATCGTTGCCCGGATGCAGCTTGCGGGCGGGCACGGCGAAGACGCCTTTGCGAAGGCCGCCGTTGTTATGGACGCCGATCACTTGCACCCCGGGGCAGCAGTTTGAATTTCCTTTCAGTGAAGTCGGGGAGGCGGGATCGTTGACGTAAGGTTCCAGCGAGCATTTGTCGCCGGGCTTTACGTTGGAAACATCGTCGGCCACCGCGACGACCTCCAGACCTAACTCATGGCCGGGTGTGCGCGGGAAGGCGAAGAACGGGAACTTCCCGAGGTAACAGGCAAGGTCGGTGCCGCAGATCCCCATGCGGTGGGTGCGGACGAGCGCCTCGCCGGGGCCGGGCGCGAGAGGTTCGGGGAGATCGATGATGTTGATCTCCTTGGGCGCGGTGAATTGAATGGCTTGCATCAGTTGTTTTCAGGAAGGCCTTCGAGGTGGCCGGAGTTTTTAACCGGGGCGAAAATGGCGAGCACCTCCGCCAACAGCTCACGGTCGATGGGTTGCTCCAGCCACTCGGCCCACTTGCGGATGTTCGCAGGATTTGCGGAGCCGGCGACGGTGGTGGCGAGGCCGGGATGTTCGCAGGAAAACTGGAGCGCGAGTTGGGCGATGTCCACGCCGCGGTCCGCGCAAAGTTTGGCGGCGGCGCGGGCGGCGGCTTTGACTTCCTCGGGTTCCTTGAGCCATTCGGGGAGCGGCGCGTTGGTGAGAAGTCGTGCGGAAAACGGTCCGGCATTCATCGCGCCGATGTTTTTCGCCGCGAGCCGAGGCAGCAGGTCATCGACGAAGGTGGTGTTTTGCAGCGTGTAGCGGTTGTAGGAGAGCACGCAGTCGATGTCGTTCTCCACGTGGTCGAGCACGGTGTTGAAGGTCTTCATCGGGTAGCAGGAAAAGCCGACGGCGCGGACCTTCCCCTGTTCCTTGAGCTTCAAGACGGCGGGCAAGGTCTCCTCCCAGATCTGTTGCAGCGGGACGAATTCCACATCGTGCAGCAGCAAGACGTCGAGGTAGTCAGTGCCCAGGCGTTGGAGCGAGACATGGAGGGATTCCGCCACGCGCTTGGCGGAGAAATCGAAGTGAATGTCCGAGTAGCGGCCGAGCTTGCTGCCTAGCAGGTAGTCCTCGCGCGGGATGCCTTTCAACCCGAGGCCGAGCATGATCTCCGACATGCCGCGGCCATAGAAGGGCGAGGTGTCGATGAAGTTCATGCCGAGGTCGATGGCGGTTTTTGTCGAGAGCATCGCTTCTTCGAGCGTGATCGAGCGGAATTCCGCGCCGAGCGAGGAAGCGCCGAAGGAGAGAATGGGCAGGTCGATGCCGGTTTTGCCGAGCGGGCGGGTCTTCATGTTAGAGTAGGGAGCGGATGGATGAAATCGTCTGGCGGGCGGCGGCTTCGGGGTCGGGCAGCGGGAAGATCTCGGCGGAGAGGTAGCCTGAATATTGGATTTCGTTGAGTGCTGCAATAACCCGTTCGGGGTCGGTGTGGCCGAAGCCCATTGCCTGGCGGTTGGAATCGGCGAAATGGACGTGGCCGATGTGGCTGCCTGCCTCGCGGATGGCGGCGGCGAGGTCGCGCTCCTCGATGTTCATGTGGAAGAGGTCAGCGAGGAGCACGACGTTTTTCAGGTCGTGGAGTTCGAGGAATCTCGCAGCGTCGCCGAGGCGGTTGAAGAGGTTGGTTTCGTAGCGGTTGAGCGGCTCGTAGATGAATGGCACGCCGTGGATCGCGGCGCGTTCGCCACAGCGGCGGAGGCCGGAGGCGAGAAGATCGAGGGTGCCTCGTCCCTGCATCGAGCCGAGGATCGCCGGGGCTCCGAGCGCGCCGCCGAAGTCGATCATCGCCAGCACGAAATTCAAAGCCGCATCGCGTTGAGCTTCGTCTGCGTCCGTGATGGATAGTCCGTGGCGGAGCATCCCGGCGCCGGTGCCGACGGCGGCGATGGCGAGTCCGTGCGCGGCTGCCAGCGATTTCACCTCGTCCACCGAAATGAAATCCGGGCCGGGGAGGAAAAGCTCCACCGCGTCGAAGCCGATCGCGGCGGCGGTGGCAAATGCCTCCGGCAGCGGGGTGCGCAGCACGAAAGGCCCGGCGAGGGCTTCCGGGACTTGTGAGAGAGTGATGGCGGTTTTCATCGAGGGTTTCAGCGACCCGCAGACTAGGGCTGGGATTCTTCGGTGAACATCGAAAAATACTAGCTCATCCTGAAGCTGTGACTTAAACTGCTATCATGACGAATCCGATCCCCAGAGGCACGATCATCCCGCCGCCGGGCCGCCCGAGTTGGGGTGGGGGAGAGGACTTGCCGCTGCATTACCTCGGCTGGGGACAGCGCGATTTCGCCAGGGAACCGCTGGCGATGCATCATGATCTGGGGACCAATTATTACGTCATTCTGAGCGGGGAAATTATCGTGAATACCGGGCTCGCCTCGCAAATCGTGCGCGGACCGGTCGCGTTGTTATTTGATCCGGCCTGCGCGTTTGGCATCAGCCAGTCCAAGTCGGCGACGGTGGAGATTCTGGTCTGGATCTGGCAGGGTGAGCCGGTGTTGCCGGAACTGCGGCCCGAGTCGGGTGGCTTCCAGATCATGAACTTGCGGGCAAGATCGGTGGAGGCGTTGAGAGAATTTCATGTCCACTGCCGGAATGAAGTGGCCTTGGCTGACGCGCAGTTGCCTCGCACTCTGGCGGCTTTGCGCGAGTTGCTGGAAGTCGAAATCCTGCGGGGAAACCACCCCGCACCCGCTGAGGACGAGATGCGTTGGAA
>JBFZFJ010000493.1:0-4880 GCA_041306405.1 Verrucomicrobiales bacterium
CCTTCTACGACCCGGCCAAGGCCGAGAACGTGGTGCTCAAGGAAGACAGCTCGCTGGGCACGGTCCGCACCGAAGTCACCTGCGCGAAATGCGGCGGCCACCTGGGCCACGTTTTCAAGGGGGAGGGTTGCGGCACCCCCACCGACCAGCGCTACTGCATCAACGGCGGCGGCTTGGTTTACGTCCCGGCCAAAGAAGCGTCGCCGGAAAAGTAGGCCCGCGCTCCAACCTGCTGTGCAGTGATCTCCAACCTTGCCCCTTGCTTTTCACCCAGCAATACAGCAAGCTGGCTTTATGAAAGCAACCTTTCAGATTCCTGACGACCTCTACCGTGAAGTGAAAGCCGAAACGGCGAGGGATGGCCGCACGGTGCGCGAGGTGGCCATCAGCTTGTTCGAACAATGGCTGCGGCAGAAAAAGCAGCCAGCCCCTCATGCCGGTTCCATCGATTGGGAAAACTTTCAGGCACCCCTGTTCCACTTGATGCCGGACCAAGTGACCGATCACAGCACGGCAGCCATGCGGAAATCCATCACCTCCCAATGGAATGAGCAGCCCTGAAATCCGCTCGTCACTGGATTCCTCTGTAGTCATGCGGCTGCTCACCGGCCAACCTCTGGACCTCGCCACGGCCGCCCGCCGCTACATGGCGGAGACCGAGCTGGCCGGTGCCAAGGTTTTGGTGTCGAATCTCGTCATTCTGGAAGTCTACTTCGCCTGCCAGCACCACTACGGCATGGCCAAGGACGCCGTGCTCACCGGCCTCCAACGACTCCTCTCCATCCCCACCTTCGTCGTGCATCCCCAGTTGCTCCCACTGCTCGCGACCGAGGGACTCGCCACTGCCAAGCCCGGTTTCCTCGACCGGTTGATCCACGCCGAGGCCACCACCGCCCGCCTGCCCCTCGTTACCTTTGAGAAAGCCGCCGCCCGCCTGCCGCACACCCAGCTCCTCAAGGCCGCTGATCACTGATCAATTGCCGATTCTATTCCACCTCACACTCTTTTCCCCTCCTCAATCAAAAATCAACAATCGTCATTCATCAATCCACTCTTTCGGTCTCCTCGCAAAGCCGGAACTTGTCCCGGCAAAGCGCAGCGGCGACGGATCATCAATCATCCATCCACACCCCAAATCGCCGCCGGCCTCCTCGGACGCCGCCACGACCTCAGCGTCGGCACCGCGCCACTTGCGGAAGACTGATCGCGCGAGTCATTCCGCCACGCCGTGCCCAATAAGCACGTTAATAAACAATGAACATTTCATGTGAATTTTTTTGACGCCACCTCTTTCTCATCCCCTCTTCTTCCGCACCAAGAAACTCCAGAAAATCTGCAACTCCTCCAAGAAAATGCAGAAAGCATTTGGAGCAATCCGGGCAAAGAAGCTCCAGCAACGCCTCATGGAACTTCAGGCTGCGGACCACTTGGGGCAAATATCACGCGTTCCGCCACCACGCTGCCATGCAATGACCGGTGACCGCCAAGGCCAGCTCAGTGTCGATCTCGACCACTCCTACCGCTTGTTCTTCATTCCAGCAAACGACCCGGTCCCCGTGAAAGAGGAGAATAGCCTCCACTGGTCCGCCGTCACGGAAATCGAAATCATCGAGATCGCAGATCCTCATTGAATCCCCAGCACCTTCCCCAGCCATGATTGCCAACCGCCAGAACCCGTTCGAGCCGGACTATGCCGTTCCTCCCGGGGCGACCTTGGAGGAGACCATGGAGTCTCTTGGCATGAGCCAGCGCGATCTTGCCGACCGCACCGGCCTCACCGTGCAGACGCTGAACCGCATCTTCAAAGGCGAGCAGCCCATCACCTACGAAACCGCCAACCGCCTGGAACTCGTCACCGGAATCGAGGCCGCATTCTGGAACAATCTGGAAACCCAGTATCGCGGGCAACTTGCCAAAATCGAGCAGGCCCGGCAGATGCAGTCCCATGTGGATTGGCTCAAAACCATTCCGGTGAAGGAACTTATCGCACGGCGGGCCATTCCTGCGGAAACCCACAAAGTGGTCATCCTGCGGGAAGTCCTGCGCTTTTATGGAGTCAGCAGCGTCGCGGCATGGCACACGGTTTGGGATGAGCCCGCCGCTGCCGCTAGGCGGCCAGCGTTTTTGAAGTCCAGCCCGGGTCCCACCTCCGCATGGCTGCGTCTCGGGCAGCTCGAAGCCCGGGAAATCCAGTGCGCACCGTATGACAAAAAACGCTTTGCGGAAAACCTCAGCCTCATCCGCGATCTCACCACCCTGCCGCCATCCGTCTTTCTCCCGGAGATACGCCGCCTGTGTGCCGAGGCCGGCGTGACACTGGCGCTGGTCCCGGAAATCCCGGGTGCTCCCTGGAGCGGCGCCGCCGAGTGGCTCACCCCGACCAAAGCAATGATCCTGTTGAACCTGCGCGGTAAGGCGGAGGACAAGTTCTGGTTCACCTTCTTCCACGAGGCCGCCCACATCCTCCACGACAGCAAAAAGGAACGCTTCATCGACGACGGCAAAGACTACCGCGAAAAACCGGAGGAACAGCGGGCCAACGAGTTCGCCGCTAACATCCTCATCCCATCCACGCATCACGCCGCAATCAAGGCCGCCCGATCCCCAGCGGACATCAACCGCATCGCCGCCAGTCTCAATCTCTCCCCCGGCATCGTCGCGGGCAGATTCCAATTCCTCACCCAAAAGTGGTCCAGCTTCAATGGACTGATCAAGAAATTCGATTGGGATCGGAAATCGGCATCACAAGCACGACCGGATCGTTCTTGAAACCTCAAACTGGACGACCCGTTCACCGACATGGACAGCACCCGCCGCCGCCGCCCTCCGGTTCCGCGTCGTCCCGGCTCCGCGTCCCTCTGCGGCCTTTGCGCCTCCGCGGTAAACTCCGATCCCCGCCACTGGCCCGCGCGAAGCACCCGAATGTGTAAGAGTGTCTCACGACTTCTTCCTCTTCCCGCCCCAGTCCGCCGGTAGGGCGAATCCGGCCCGCAACGACCACTTCGGCCTTCGCAACGACCGCTTCGGCCTTCGCAACGACCATTTCGACGTTCGCAATGAGCGTTCGGCGGATGCGAGGCTCACATCTTGACTCATCGTCCATAGACCTTGCGGCGGATTCGGCATGGATTTTGAGTCATGCCGAAAAATGATCCCGTTCTTGCCGCTCTTGGGCAAAACGTTCGCCAAACCCGCGAAACAAAGCACCTCACCCAAGAAAAACTGGCTGAGTTTTCAGGTCTCGATCCGACCTACATCAGTGGGATCGAACGGGGCTTCTAAATGCTGGCATCAAAAATGTCGCAAAGATTGCCAAGGCCCTTGGAATCACCACCGCCGAACTCTGCGAGGGGGTAGAGGCGTGAGTGCAAAACCTCAGGTGAAGTCTTCCCCAGCAAAAAAGGCTACCACCAAGATTGCAAAAAAAGCATTGGTCCGAGCCACCGCGACCGTTCTCAAGGAAAATCCAACGCCGTATCGCTTCACCCCAGCGCCCGCCGCCCGGCAATCGGTGCACGCGAGCGTTGAATCTCTCCGTTTCATTGACCTCTTCTGTGGCATCGGCGGCTTCCGCATCGCTTTCGAGAAAGTCGGGGGCAAGTGTGTCTTTTCCAGCGATTACGACAAGTTCAGCCAGCAGACCTACAAGGCAAACTCCCCCTCAGCTTCCGCACGGCGACATCAATCAAGTGGACGTCGCAACTATTCCTTTGCACGACATCCTTTGTGCCGGATTTCCGTGCCAGTCGTTCAGCATTGCCGGGGTTTCCAAGAAGAACATCCTTGGACGGCTGCATGGTTTCGATGATGTGAAGCAGGGCCCTATTTTTCTCGATCGCGGATATCCTCGACCATCACAGGCCAGCTGCCTTTGTTCTTGAGAACGTGAAGAACCTCAAAGGCCACGATAAGGTGGCGTAAATAAATAAATAAAGGATCAAATCGCGATCCTTACTCAGCAGATTGAATGGCTCAAGCGGCAGCTCTTCGGTCGCAAAAGCGAGCAGCTCAATCACCCCGATCTCTTCGCCGCACAGCCGTCGGAAAAGCCCGACTCCTCCGGCGACGCGGCCACACCGGAGGATCAAGCCCAAAGCACCGCCAGCGCAAATCCCAAGGGGGACAAGCGCACCCGCAGCATCCGCAAGGACCGCCTTCCCGAAAACCTTCCAGTCAGGACCGAAGAGATCATTCCAGAAATCGTCCAGGCCAATCCGGAAGCTTGGAGAAACTGCGGCTTCGAGGAAAAGACCCAGCTCGAAAAGGAACCCGCCTACTTCTATCTGCGCCGCATCCTGCGCATGAAACAGGGCATGCTCGCGAGTCGCTACGTTAGAGCGGACGAAACCTTCATCCGCTATCTCGACAGAACCATCCCCGGCGGCAGTTCCAACGGCTACTTCTGGGTTTACCGCGGCCTCACCGGCGACGTCATCTTCGACTGGCGGACCAGTCGCGAGCATCGGCACGCCAGCGAGTGGCTCGGACCCGACTACGAAGGCATCCTTCAGAGCGACGGCTACCAAGCCTATGAAAACCATTGCCGCGTCCAGCGAGCGAGAGACAAAACCGTCCTTCGCGCAGCCTGTCTGGCCCACATCCGGCGGAAATTTGAAAACGCCCGCGCCGAGCGACCCGAAGTCATCGACCGGATCCTGCGCATCATTACGCGACTATACATGATAGAAAAGCCACTGCGTGAATACAAAGTGGACGCCGCCGTGCGTTTACGCGTCAGGCAGAACCGCAGCCGCCCGCTCATGAATTTGTTAGGCAAGGCGTTCAAACGCCTGATCACCACCCGCATCCGGCCCAAGAGCGGATTGGGCCAGGCGCTCCAATACGCCCTTGGCCAGTGGCCCGCCATGCAGACTTTCCTT
>JBFZFJ010000494.1:0-11385 GCA_041306405.1 Verrucomicrobiales bacterium
GGGTGGAACCGCGGCGGGTGCTGCCGGAGCGGGGGCGGTCTCGGCCGCGGGCTTCACGGATTGCATCCATTTGATGAAATTCTCCTTCTCGGCGGCCGTGAGGGCGGAGTTGCCGCGCATCTTGTAGAACCACGCGTCCGCGCCCTTGTTAGCAACCGCCCCCATCATGCCGCCGTCTTTCAATGCGTCCGCGCTGGGAGCAAGTCCTTCGATCTCCACCACCACCGCTTCGCCGACGGGCGTGACGACGGTTTTCGAAGTCTGCTTGAGAGTGGCCTCGTCGATGGCGGGCTGGGCGAGTTGGCCACGCCAGCGGTTGACATTGTCAAGGGTGCCGCCGGCCGCGCCGCGAAGGATCACGAGGGAAATATCAGTGACTGCGCCGCCTTCCCCTTCCACGAGATAGCTGGCCTGCCGCATGGAAGTGGCGGGCATTTTCTTCCAATGGGCCGGCGGAGCGTCCGTGACCTGAGGAGAACCACCGCCCGGGCGCGTGCCTGCCAGCTGATCGGCGGTTAGTCCCGCATGGGGATCGCCCGCCGGGCCGGAAGGCATGACACCGCCGGGCATCATGCCCGGAACACCGGCGTGGGGATCCGCCGACGTGGCGGACTGGGAGAGAACGGGCGGAGTTTCCTTGGCGACGCGGTAAACCTTGATCTCACGGTTCTGTTTGCAAGCGGCGGCGGACAGGACGAGCAATCCCAGGCAGAGGTTCGAGAATTTCATGGGCAATGAATGCTGACAGGAACGAAGCTTCACCGTGGAAATGAAAGCGTCAATTGATGAGCAAAAAAGGAGCGGAAAATCAGACGATTATTCCTCCTGGATCTGCCCGTTGTGGCACTCGGCGCAGTTGGGTTCGGTGTATTCCGAGTCCACGTGGAAGAACTCGAAGCCTTTCGAATTCACCTTTTCAAGTTCCTGGCCTGCGCCTTGGGCAACGATGAGGTGGCAGGCGTTGCAATCGCTGCCCTTGATCGAGTCGGAGCCGTTCGCCGCCATGTGCTTGCCATCGTGGCAGCGGAAGCAGCCGTTGGTATCCTTGTGGCCGATGAAATTCGGGTGGGCGCGCCAATCGGCTTTCATCTCGGGGAAGAAGTTGTTTTGATAGATCGCCAGCGTTTCCGTGATCAGCGCGTCCACGCGCCTGTCATCCGGATATTCGGCGAGCAGCGAAGCCGCGATCTTCTCGCGGGCCTCCTCGCGGGTGGCATAGGAAGCCGCCAGGGCCTTGACCACCTTGGCCTTGGCCCAGGGAATCGCCGGATCGATGCGACCCATCGCGATCGACTGGTCCACCGCGTCGTTCGGTGACGCGAAGTTGTGCGCGGGCCGGTTGTGGCAATCCATGCAGTCCATGCTGCGGATCGGGTGTTTCGAAATGTCATCCTTGAATTCCTCGGTGCGGTATTCGGTCACCTTGCCATTGGCATCGGTCACGCGCACCCAGGGAATGTTCAGGCGCAGGTCATCCAGCGCGATGAACTCGATCTTGTTGGAGACATTCATGTGGGAGTGGATGCCTTGGACCGGACCATGCACCGGATCGCTGCCACCCACCTTGAGGATCATCTGCACGGTGAACGGAGTGTTCGTCTCGTCGGCGAGGAAATGGCGGTAGGTCTTGTGGACATCGCCGAAATGCTTCTGCGACCAGTGGCAGGTCTGGCAGGTTTCCTGAGCGAGCCGCAGGTTCGGATTGAGGATCTGGATCGGCCGGTCGTAATCTCCGAGAATCTGGTGATAGAGCTGTTTCACCCCGTTGACCTTGGTGCGGATGTAGGCGGTGGTGCCAGGGCCGATGTGGCAGGCGACGCAATCCACCTGGGCGTGGGCGGAATGCTGGTAGGCCTTGTATTCCGGCTCCATCGGCGTATGACAGGTCTCGCCGCAGAACGAATTCGTCTCCATCAGGTGATAGGTCTCGTAGCTGCCGAACGCGGTCAGAAACAGGAACCCGAGGCTGCCACCAACGAAGGCGACCATCAGGCGGCGGTCCCGCTTGCGGGACAGGTCGATGTTCAGGACGAACGCGGATTGCTTGACGGGAAGTCCTTTGCGGATCCTGCGGGATTCCAGAATGTATCCCAACAGGATCAGAGCCAAGCCCATGAGCAGGAACATCGGCGCGACCACATACGCGAGAATGCCCATGTAGGGATTCGCGTGGGTGGCCATCAAGTCCACGGCGAACAGCAGGACGAACGCGAAAAATGCGGATATGGAGAGCACCATCCCGGCCAGACTGAGCCAGTTGCGCAAACGGTTGAGACGGCTGTCGGACGGGGAAGGCGGAGTTTCTTCGGTCATGATTTAGAGGGTGTGCGGTCTTTTACTGAGTTTAAAAAAGCGGAGTCCCGTGACCGGGACTCCGCTGCTGGAACCGTTCCGGCAGCGGATGACCGGCACCGGGTTGAGTGAATTTCTATTTCTTGAAAGCGCGGATGTAGGTAAGCAACTCCTTGGCTTCCGCATCGGACACCTTCGAGCCGTAGGCCTTCATTTTTTCCTTACCCTCCTTGGTCACGCCTTCCTTGATGGCCTTGAGACCTTCGGCATCACTGAACGAGGCCTGGACCTTGGCGTCCCGGTAATCCTGAGCGCCGGATTTCTTGCCCATCTTGGTGTCGCCGCTGCCGTCCTTGGCATGGCAGGAAGCGCAGTTCTTGGCGTAAAGCGCCGCGGCATCACCGAATGCGACGGGAGTTCCCAGCAACAGGGCGATCGAGAAGAGTGAGATTTGGAGTTTCATAGTGGTGTTGGTCATTTGGAATTTCAGGAAGCTTCAACAATGTTCTGGCAGATCAGAAGCGGACTTGCAAGCCCGTTGACACCATGTGCGCGTCAAAATCGTCGTAGCCGCCGCTTTGATCATTGTCGGTGGTGTTGCTGGTGATGAAGCCGTAGCGGAGGTTCCAGATCATGTTTTCATTGATCACGCGGGTCAGGGTTAGGGCGATCATGTGCTCCTCGGTCTCATAGCCGTATCCCATGGTCGGGTAGCCGTTGAAGCTCTGGCTGGCAACATAGTTGTGGGCCGAGAAGTAGGAGTAGGTCGCGGTCAACTCAGTGCGGGCGTCAATCGCGTAGCCGGCTGTCAAGCTGCCCACGAGGCTGTCGTTGTCGGAATCTCCGGTGTATTCCTCCGGAGTGTCGGTTTCCGAGCTAATCCAGCTGACAGTCCCTTGCACATACATCGATGCCATTGGGCTCCATGTCATGCTTTGACTGACGATGTGAGAGGCGACGTCGCCGCTTTCGATGATCGGGTAAATGATGGCAGGATCGATGTTGCTGCTGGCAGTCGTGTTCTTTGACCAGTTGATGCCCCGGTTTTCAAACTCCGTGTGGGCGTAGTCATAACGGGTAACCAGTGAGATATTGCTCATGGGGCGCCAGGTCATCCGCAGGTTCAGATCATCAATTTCGGAGTTGTGGTCCACCATTATGGGGCGGAAGTTGTTGGCTCCGCCGGGAGTCCATGTGTTGCCCGGGATACCCGTGGGAAACTGCTGGTTACCTTCGTCATGATCCAGGGACTGCTCCCTGTTCTCATGGAAACCCTGAACCGAGAAACTCAGGTTGCTGAGCGCATACCAGTTCGCTCCGATGGTGTATTTCTGCTCGTCGATTTCCACGTCAGTCGCGAGGAATTCCCCGTCAAGATCAGGGTCGGGAACCCCCACTCCTTCAACCGCGTATCGGTCGATCCGCCTGATATTCTCGTCCTCCTGCTCCCACTCGGCCTTCGCATAAAGCACGATGTTGTCGAGACCCGTATAGCGGATGTCGATGGCTTCGGCAAAGGCATCCATGTCGGTGTAGGATGCAAGCGACTCCAGCCCAAGCCATGACTGGTTGGTGTTGTAAGCGCGGAACTTGCTGATGACATCCGTATTCTCCTTTTCGTAGCGCAACGATGGAGTGACCGTCAGGTCCTGCACCGGCACCCACATGAAGTTGAGGTTGGTGATGAACTGGTCGGTGTTGCTGCCACCACTCATTTGGTCGTAGGCATAGTCACGCTTGGCTAAGCTTCCCGTATTGCCCCCCGGTATGGTTTGTTCCGGCAGCGCCCAATAGGCGCCATACTCGCGCGAACCACCGTCGATGTCGCTGTTCTGATTGCTGACGGATGCCGCAAAGGACAACCATGCCTTGTCATTGAACCGGGTGACACTGCTCACATGGCCGCCGAACATGTCCGACTTCACCTGCTCGGTGAGGGTGATATCGAGCAACTGGCCAGAAGTGCCTGACGCGGTTGGAGGAGCCGCGTTTGGCTTGGTGCCATAGCGGGGAGTGTAGCGCGAATTATCTTGGGAATAATGCTCATAAACGAGACCCATTCCAAGTTCCGTGTTGCCGATGGTGTAGTCGCCATCCAACTCGAAGATGTCGGTGCTTTCATCGATATCCCAGAGGGCAGGCAAGAACTTGAATGCCGGATTGCTGCCCGTAACGCCGCCCCAACTGTTATTGTTGAGGCTGTCGCCCCAGCATGTGGAATCCTTGTCGCCATTCCGGTAAAGGTGGCGGTATGAGAAGGTGATTTCCGGCAGGTCTTCCTTTCGCAACCCTGCTTCCAGGTAGATTTCGCCGCGGTCAATCGACCGCTCGTCATCAAATAGCCCCGAAGCATTGCTGGCGTCCATGTTGGCACCGTCGAGGTAACCCGGCGAGGCATCATACCAGGTGCGGAACTGTTTGAATCCGGCCTTGACGTAACCGAGATCGGCTTTTTGCAAGTCCATGTTGAACTCGTAGTCCTCCAATCCCGGCAGCGCGTGGCCATCGAGCGTCAGAGTGGTCGTGTCGTTGAGCTCCTTGGAGAATTGTGACTCGTCGATACCTCCGTAGAAATCGCCGTTGGTTCGGGTGCGGCGCATCATTCCGGCTTCATCGCCGCTGACGAAGGCGCCACCGATCGTGAAGGCAATCCAGTTTGAGGCGACCTCTTTCGTGGGTTCCTCGGCCGGCGCGGCTGCCGGGGAGGTCCCGGCTTGAGCAACAGTGATCGTGAACACGAGTGCCGGAGCGGCGAGCGCGAAACGGAACGAGCGCGGGGTTCTGGATTGTCCTAAGATTCTTGAGAAACTTGCAGGTTTCATATCCTGGGTGGTTTGGGGTTGATTTTGAAGATTAGAAGCGGAGTTCGACGTTGGTATTGGAGCCGTGGACGGCCTCATGACAGCCCGCGCTCCAGCAGGTGCCTTGGTTGTAGCGGCTGGTGGGTGCGGTGGATGGTGAAGCCCCATTGGGCGACACGACTGCTCCAGTCGGACCGTGGCTGCCGGAGGGCCCCATTTGTCCGGAGTTCACTTGACCGTTGGGGGCTGTGAATGGCGAGGTATGTGAATCGAAGTGGCACTTGAGGCACAGGGTGCCATTGCGCTGGGTGAGCATCTTCTGGTTCACCGATCCGTGCGGGTTGTGGCAGGTCGAGCAACCTTCCTTCACCGCATCGTGCGAGAAGATGAAATGCTGGGTTTGGGCCTTGTGGCACTCGGCGCAGGTTTCGTTATTGCCGTGGAGCTGTGTGCCTCCGCCTTTGACGGCATTACCCTTGTGCGGGTCATGGCAATCCGAGCAGGTCATCTTGCCGGCGAGCACGGGGTGGGCGTAGGGCAGGCTGAACTCGGCTTTTTTGTCGAGGTGGCACTGGAAGCAGGTTTCCGGGGATTTGTGGGGATTGACGATGGTGCCGTCCTCGCCGCCGGACTCCTTGTGCTTGCTGCCGGGTCCGTGGCAGGACTCGCAGCCCATATCGACGGCGTTCTTACCCTTGGCCTGGAGTTTGGCGTGATCCGCCGTTTTGAAGTCGCGGTTGATTTTCTCGTGGCACTCCGAGCAGGCCTCCGAGCCGATGAAGGAGGCCCCGGCGATGCTGGGCGGGGCCATCATCGTGCGGCCTGTGGTCCCGCAGGAAATCAGGATCAGCGCGGTGGAAGCCCCTCCTCCCGCGATCCACAACAGGTTTTTACGGAGGTTGCGAATCCAGCGGCTCAGAGCCGCAGGCCGGGTAAGTTTCCAGAGTGTCTTCATTGGGGTTGGTTTTTTGCGGGTAAATAGCACTATCAGATGGATGAATCGGATGGAACTGGGTAGCAGTAGTAAAAAATGCGGAGTGATATCAATGCCTAAAGGAGAATCATGCGGGCCGATGCTTGCTCCCGCGGCATCTTCGGGAAGGATTGTTGCAATGCATTCGGAAGGACCGCCTTCGAGGATGCTTGCTTGGGCTTCATGGTCATGGACGATGATGAGTCCAGCCATATCCGCTACGCATATCCTCTGATTAGCAGCTCGAATTCTCCTTAATTCCGGGCTCCGTCTCCAAGCCCGCCGGCTTTTTCTATCAATCCACAAGCGCGGCGGCCGGTCACGCCGAGCGGCGCGTCTCGGCCCGGTCCTGATGGAGGAAATGATTCCAGCTCTCGTCGGCGAGGCCGTTCTCGTGCATGCCGAAAAGCGGCCGCCAGCGCGGGGCGAACGGCTTGCTCTGCGGGTGCATGTTCGCCTCGTGCGGCAGCTTGTTGCCCTTGCGGGTGTTGCAGCGGAAACAGGAGGTGACGATGTTGTCCCAAGTGGTGCGCCCGCCTTTGTCGCGCGGCGTGACGTGGTCGAGGTTGAGCTGGGTTTCCGGCAAGACCTTGGTGCAATACTGACAGGTGAACTTGTCCCGCAGGAACACATTGCGGCGGGTGAATTTCACCTCCAGCCGCGGCAAGCGGTCGTAGAGGGAGAGCACGACGATTTTCGGCACGCGGATGGCGATCCTCGCGCCGTGGATCATTTCCTCGCTGGCATTTCCGACCGAGTAGGAAATCCACGACGAAAGATCATGGGAATTGAAGCGCTCCTCGCCCTCCACCTGCACCACTTGGGCATGGCCGATGCAGAGCAAATGCAGCGAGCGGCGGACGGAACAGGTGTGGATCGGTTGCCAGAACCGATTCAAGACGAGCACGGGATGTTCGAGTATGCCATTCATCAGCTTTCCCAATCAATCGTCGGCAAGCTAGCAAAGCCCGCCGCCCCGGCAACCCAAAAGGTTGCGAAATCCCCGGCGGAACCAAATTCCTTTGCTCATCAAACGGGCTGAAAGCACCGGCGGCGGCTTGGATAACAGCGAGCTCCGCAGTGCCCGCCGCTCCAATGCCGGTCCGCCAATATCCGATCGTGGCGGTTTCGTCACAATTTCCCTCTGTCCAGCCGATGCCCAGCCACGCAGAAAGACCGCAGTGAACGACCTCACCCCCTATTTCATGCTGCAAGTATGGCGGCCCAGGGCGCTTTGTGACAACTTTGTCACAAAGACCGCCTTGGGAAATCCGCGCCAAACCCATACCTAGCGTCCGTGTGTGACGAAATCCGCGCGATTTCGTCACACAAGCCACTAAAAACAAATGCAATCCATGAAATCAATCCAACGCACCCTGCTCGCCACCAGCCTACTTGGCAGTCTCGCCGCCCAAGCCGGCAGCGAAACCGCCGCCACCACCGAAGCTCCCGCCTCCCCAAGCACCGCCACCGGCCTCCTGGTCGGCAAATTCCCCGGCGACACTGCCTGGGACCGCACCTGGTCCGCCTTCACGCTCTATAAAGACGACAGCAACCCGATCCTCCAGGAATTCTCCCTCCAAGGCCGCTTGCAGGTGCAGTCGATTTACGGCGAGTCGAACGACGACAGCTTCAACACCTCCGACTACAAAGACGCCGGCAACGACGAAAATGTCTGGGGCAACGACATCGAAGCCCGTCGCGCCCGCTTCGGATTCAAATCCAAGTGGTTCCAAAGCTGGAAGTTCGAAGGCCAGATCAACGTCGATAACGACGGCCAAGACAACTCAGGCGACAACACCTTCTACAAAGACATCTACGATCTCTTCGTCACCTACGCTCCTTCGGACGCCCTCAACATTTCCGCAGGCAAGACCAAGGTAAAGTTCAGCCGCGAACAGGAAATCTCCTCCAAGGAAATCCTCACCATGGAGCGCAGCCTGATTTCCAACACCCTCTTCCCCGGCGAACTCACCGGTGCTTGGGTCTCCGGAAAAGGCATCCAAGAACACTGGCTCTACGAACTCGGAATTTACGGCAGCGACCGCGTCCGCGAGTTCTCCAGCTTCGATCAGGGTGTCGTCGTGCTCGGAAAAATCGGTTACGACTACTCCGCCCAAGCCGGATTGGACACCGCTGTGGCCTCCATTCACTACATGCACAACAGCGAACCGGGATTCGCCGACCTCACGGACGAGGAATACAAACCGAGCACCTCCCCGAGTTTCACCGATTCCATCGCCCTGACCAACGACATCACCAGCGGGCGCTTCGGCCTGACCACCGAACTGCTCTACGGATTCGGCTTTGAAGGAGACGCCGAGCAAAACGGGAAATCCAAGCCCATTGACCAGTCGGACGTGCTCGCCTTGAGTATCATCCCGTCCTACTACATCGCTGAAGGCCTCCAATTGGTCGGTCGCCTGCAAGTGGCGACTTGCAGCGATCCGGACGACATTCAAGTGCCGTCCCGCTACGAGCGCTTGGCCGAGGGCGACCAAAAAGGCAACACCTACACCTCGGCCTACGTCGGCCTCAACTACTACCTTTACGGCCACAAGCTCAAGCTGATGAACGGCGTCGAATATTCCACCCTCGGCGGCGGCGACTACGACGGCTACACCTTCATGAGCGGCCTTCGTTTCTCGTTCTAAAAATTCTCATTGACCCAAATCACCAACACCAAAACCAGATGAAAATCATCAGCACGCTATTCGCCACCGCCGCCATGCTTTCCATGGCCTCCGCGCAGACCCTCAGCATCAAAGGCAGCGACACCCTCGGCGCCAAGCTCATCCCCCAGTTAGCCGAAGGCTTCAAGGCCGCCGGCAACAAGGGCGTGAAATTCGAGATCGCCGCCGAAGGCTCGACCACCGCCTTCCCGGCGCTGGCCAACGGGACCGCCCAGATCGGCATGTCCTCGCGCAAGATCAAGGACGACGAGCGCACCTTCTGCCGCACCAAGGGCGTTTACATCAAGGAGCACGGCATTTGCCACGACATGCTCGTCGTCATCGTGAACAAGAACTCCCCGCTCTCGAAGCTCACCAAGGACCAGGTCGCCAAGATCTTCACCGGTCAAATCAAGGACTGGTCGGAAATCGGCGGCGCTCCCGGCAAGATCTCGATCTACACCCGCAACACTTCCTCCGGAACCTACAAGGACTGGCAGAAGCTCGCCATGGGCGGCCGCGATTATCCGTCCAGTTCCTTGAAAATGGCCGGTAACGAGCAAATCGCCCAGGAAGTGGCGAAGAACAAGAACGGCATCGGCTACGTCGGCCTCGCCTACTCCAAGACCGCAGGCACCAAGACCCTCGTCATTGACGGCGTCGAGCCCGTCGCTCAAAACGCCAAGAAATACGTCTATGCCCGCCTTTGCTACCTCTACGCGCCGGACAAACCGACCGCCGAGGCTGAGGCCTTCATGAAATACGTCGAGTCTCCCGCCGGCCAAGACATCGTCCGCAAGGTCGGGTTCATCCCCGCCGGAGACCTGTGAAATTTGTGTAAGTTGTAGGTTGCTATGAAATGGGCGTCGCAGGCTCGCCTGCGGCGCTCATTTTCTTGTCTATTGCCCAAAGTCCAATTACCACGACGGCCGACAATCATGCCACAAGAAGACCGCCCACCAACTGAACCGCCCCACCGTTTCCAAAAACGGGGCTTCTCCGGCGAAAAGGCGATCAAGTTCTTCTTCGCGTCCAACGCCGGGCTGACCATCGTCATCCTCGCGCTCATCATCATTTTCCTGCTCAAGGAAGGGCTCGGGTTTTTCCCCGGTTACCAGCGGGAATTGCAGGTTTACCGCATCGCCGGCCTCGAATTCGTCGATCTCTCCCGGAAAAACCTGACGGCCCACGAGCAGCTCACCAGCGTGCTCAACCGCGCGTATTACGCCGAAATCAATGGCAAGTGCGCCAAAGAACTGCGCCGCTCGCAGGAAGCCAGCGCGCTTTTCAACGCCTACACCGACCAGACCGGCCCCACCCGCGACCTGGTCCTCAGCAACTCCCAGGCCGAGATCACTCCCAACCCGGAAATGCTCGCCGCCCTCAGGGCCAATTTCGACCAACAGAAACTCAAGGCCCTCGCCTCGCTGCCCGCCACCCCGCACCTCACGGTCGACGAGCGCCGCGGTTTGATCGAATCCATCCGCACCCGCGCCATCGATTCCACCGACGACCCCGCCCTCGTCACCGCGCTCGCCGAGGAATTCGCCGCCGCCCGCGAAAAACAGGCGGAGCCGCTGCAGGCCATGCGCGCCACCATCGACACCTTCGAGGCCGCCGGCTCGGACCTCAGCTCGCTGGTCTCGGAAATGACCGAATCCGTCACCGCCACCAAGGAAAAGATCCAGAACGCCGACATCCTCGAAAAGGACCGCAAGACCCTTCTGGCCGCCGCCGCCAGCGCCAAAGACCCCGCCGAACGCGAGAAACTCACCGCCGAGGCCCACGCCTCACTCGCCGACAAACCGGACGTCGAAGGCCCCATCCAAATCCTGCTGGAACGCCGCCCGGACTGCGTCAAAACCCACACCGCGCTCCAACAGGCAGCCGCCGGCATCGTCAGCCAACTCCCCGCAACCCTCTCCCAGCCCGAGGCCGCGCGCCTGCTCAAAGTCGCCCGCAACACCTGGCCCTTGTTCATCGCCGACCTCCAAAAAACCCCCGCGGAAATCAACGCCTGGAAACACGACGTCCCCGTCCCCTTCTCCACCGCGATCTCCTCTTTCCTCACCGGCAAGGACTGGGTCACCGGCGGCGAGTGGCAGGACTTCTACGGGATTCTACCGCTCGCTATCGGCTCGCTGATGATCTCCATCGTTGCCCTCGTCATCGCCATTCCCAGCGGCATCGGCGCGGCGGTTTACGTCAACCAATTCGCCTCCAGCCGCGAGCAGGCGCTCGTCAAGCCGGTCATCGAGTTCATCCAGGCCATCCCGTCGGTCGTCCTCGGCTTCATCGGCATCCTCGTTTTCGGCACGGTGCTGCGTGATCTCTCGATGCTGGATTCGCTGCAATGGATTCCCGGATTCCCCATCGAGGAGCGGCTCAATATCTTCACCGCCGGCTGCCTGCTCGCGCTGATGAGCATCCCCACCATTTTCTCGCTCGCCGAGGACGCGATCAACAACGTGCCCTCCGCCTACGCCGAAGCCTCCGAAGCCCTCGGCGCCTCGCGGGTCCAGACCACCTTCCGCGTGGTCATTCCCGCCGCGTTTTCCGGAATCCTCGCCGCCGTCCTGCTCGGCTTCGGCCGCGTGATCGGCGAAACCATGGTCGTCCTGCTCGTCGCCGGCAACCGGATCAAGAT
>JBFZFJ010000495.1:0-17949 GCA_041306405.1 Verrucomicrobiales bacterium
ATGCCTAACGTGGTTTTCCTCACGCCCGGCTTCCGCCATCCGTCTTATTTCGAACACGCCTACAAGGCGCGGTTGCTAGGTTTTCCGTTGGTCGAGCCTGCGGACCTCACCGTCCGCGAGCGCCGCCTGTTTTTGAAAACCCTGTCGGGCCTGCGCCGGATCGACGGGGTCGCCAGCCGGATCGATGACGACGGCCTCGACCCGCTCGAACACTGGGTCCGCGGCCGCGGCGGGGTGCCCGGAATGGTGGAAGCGTGGCGCACGGGAAATGTCGCGCTGGCCAACGCGCCGGGCGCCGGTTTCGCGGCGAGCCCCGCGCTGATGCCGTTCCTCCCGGGGATTTGCCGCAAGTGGTTCGGCGAGGAAATCAAGCTGCCGTTCGTGGAAACCTGGTGGCTCGGCCAGCCCGACGTGCGCCGCCGCGTGCTGGAGAATTTGCACCGCTACGTGCTGCTTTCCGCATTCCATCGCGACTCCCATCTGCCGCTGCGTTGCGCGAGTCTATCACCCGCCGCGCGCAAGCAGTGGGTGGCCGCGATCGAGGAGCGCCCGTATGATTTCGTCGCCCAATTGGACATCACCCCGAGCGAGGCGCCGTCGCTCGAAGCACGGGGAATCCGCCAGCGCCCGGTCATCTGGCGTGCCTTCACCGTCAATGCGGCGGACGGTCCGGTCGCCCTTCCGGGCGGTCTCGCCAGAGTCGGAAAAACCGCGCAAGCGCCGCAGTTGTGGCCGCCGCACGCGGGATTCACCAAGGACGTCTGGGTCTCTGATAGCACCACGGGTTTCAGCGCGAAGGCCGATGTGAAATGCCCGCGGCCTTTGAAAGACCGCCATCCGGCCGCGCTCGAAGTCCCGAGCCGGATCGCCGAGCAGTTGTTCTGGGTCGGCCGTCACGCGGAGCGCATCGAGCTGGCCACCCGCCTGCTGCGGGTGACCCTGCGCAATCTGAGTGGCGAGGCCGGTCAGCTCCAACAGGAACAACTCGCCGCGTGCCTCAGCTTGATGCGCGGCAGCAATCTCATTCCCAAGGAAGCGGTCATCCAGGCGGCGCAGACGCAGAAAATCCTCGCCGGGCTGATCCACGATCCGGCGGCGCGCGGCGGCATTGCCAGCCTGACGCGCTCGTTGCTGCTGAACGCCGCTGCCGCCCGCGACCGCCTATCGGACGACACCTGGCGCTTTTTCAATCGTCTCGAAGGCATCGTTCATTTGCCCCAGGGACTGGCGAGCACGGCGGACTTGCTAGGCACTCTCGACACGCTGGTTCTCCATCTCGCGGCCTTCGGCGGGATGCAGGCGGAAAACATGACCCGCGGCCAGGGCTGGCGTTTCCTCGAAGTCGGCCGCCGCGTCGAGCGCGCGTTGAGCGGCCTCAAGCTGCTGCGCACGGCGGCGGGGCAGGGGGATGGCGAGTCGCCGTTGCTCGATCCGCTGTTGGAAACCTGCGACAGCGTGATGACCTACCGCCGCCGCCATTTTTCCCGGCCTCGGCTCGACGCTGTGATCGAGCTGGTTTTCTTCGATCCGACGAATCCGCGCTCCGTCGCTTATCAGATTGGAGTGATCGACCGGGAAATCGCCTTCTTCCCCGGTGATTCTGATTTCGGCCTGCGGCCGAAAATCCGCGAGCATTTGCACGAGCTCGGCCAGCGGTTTCTCAATCCGGCCGCTCCCGATGAAAGCGGCTTCGACGGAATCTTCACCTCGCTGGAAATCTTCGCCGACATGCTCACCCAACATTATTTCAGCCACTCGGTGCGGCGCGTTTACTGACATGAAATACCGGCTCATCCATCGCACGAAATACTCCTACGAGGGAGCGGTGACCGTCTCGCACCATCTGGCGAGACTGGCCCCGCGGACCTTGCCTGGGCAGCGTTGTCCGTGGCACGAGCTGGAAATTCATCCGGTGCCCGTGGGTCGTGGAGTGCATGTGGATTCGTTCGGAAATACGACAGCGTATTTCGAGATCGAGGGCAAACACGAGGCGCTCGAAGTGACCGCGCGCAGCCTGGTGGAGGTGTTCCCCACGCAGCATCCCGACGCCCGTTCGACACCGCCGTGGGAGCGGGTTCGCGACGCCTGTCAGCTAGAGAAGCTCACGCCGGGCTCGGAGGCGGGCGCGTTTCGTTTCGGCTCGCCGATGGTCCCGCTGGGCAGGGAATTCACGGACTATGCGGAGGCTGAGTTTTCTCCAGGTCGCCCGGTTCTGGAAGCGGTGCTGGGGCTGACGAACCGGATTTTCCGGGATTTCAAATTCGACCCGCGCGCGACGGAGGTGAGCACGCCGGTTTCCGAGGTTTTGAAAAAGCGCGCCGGGGTTTGCCAGGATTTCGCGCACTTGATGCTGGCGTGCCTCCGCTCGCTCGGCCTGCCCGCCCGCTACGTCAGCGGCTATCTGGAAACCGCGCCGCCGCCGGGGAAAGTCCTGCTCACCGGCGCGGACGCCTCGCACGCCTGGGTCTCGGTCTTCTGTGGCGAATCCGCCGGCTGGATCGACACCGACCCCACCAACAACCTGCTGCCCGGCGAGCGCCACATCACCGTCGCGTGGGGCCGGGATTTCTCCGACGTGAGCCCCCTCCGCGGCGTGACGCTCGGCGCGGGCGGCCAGAAGCTCGACGTGGCCGTGGACGTGATTCCCGTGGAGGAGCTGTGAGTGGGACCCGCGATCTCGCGGGAAGGAGATTGAAAAGTTGGCCCGCCGCCTGCTAAGCTGTGGCCATAGAACCCATGGAAATGTTTAAGGGCTACAATCCCGGCAAGTTTTACGACGAGATGTTTGGCACCGACGGCGCCGTGCGAAGTCACTGCGCGTCGCTTCTCCAGAAGTTCGGCAAGATCGATGAGCGCGATTTCCTCGCCCGCAAGGCGAATTCGGAGCTCTATTTCCTGCGTCAGGGAATCACCTTCAACGTTTATCACGACGACCGCGGGACCGAGCGGATTTTTCCGTTCGACCCGATTCCGCGGGTGATGCCGGCGAGCGAGTGGGAGCATCTGGAGGCCGGGCTGACGCAACGGATCGTGGCGCTGAACTTGTTCCTGCATGATATCTATCACGACCAGCAGATCCTCAAGGACGAGGTGATCCCGCGGTTTTACATCGAGCAGGCGAAGCACTACCGCCCCGAATTCCGCGGAGTGGACGTGGCGGCGGACACTTACATCCACATTTGCGGCAGCGACCTGATCCGCGGCGCGGACGGGGTTTATTACGTGCTGGAGGACAACGGTCGTTGCCCGTCGGGCGCGTCGTATCTGTTGGAAAACCGCAACGCGCTGAAACGGGCGTTCCCCGGGATTTTCGAGACGCTGGGCGTGCGTCCGGTGGATTCGTATCCGCGGGATCTGCTGAACATGCTCCATCACATTTCGCCGCGCCGCGACGGAGATCCGGTGTGCGTGTTGCTCACGCCGGGCTGCCATAACAGCGCCTATTTCGAGCACTGCTACCTGGCGCGGGAGATGGGCATCGACATCGTCGAGGGCAAGGACCTGGTCGTGGTGGACAAGTTCGTTTACATGCGGACGACCCGCGGGCTGCTGCGGGTGGATGTGATTTACCGGCGGATCGACGATGATTTCATCGACCCGGTGGTGTTCCGGAAGGACTCGGTGCTCGGCGTCCCCGGCCTGATGAACGCTTACCGTGCGGGCAATGTCTCGCTGGCGAACGCGGTGGGAACCGGCGTGGCGGACGACAAGGTGATCTATTATTTCGTGCCGAAGATGATCGAGTATTACCTCGGACAGGAACCGATCCTGCCGAACGTGCCGACCTATCTGGCCTCGGAGGAGGCGGACATGAAATACATTCTCGCCAATCTTCCCGAGCTGGTGGTGAAGGCGGCCAACGAGTCCGGCGGCTACGGCATGTTGATGGGACCGACCGCGACGAAGGACGAGATCGCGGAGTTTCGCGACCGCATCATCGCCGATCCCCGCAACTACATCGCCCAGCCGGTCATCTCGCTTTCCACCTCGCCAACGTGGTGCGAAGGCGCGATGGAGGGCCGGCACATCGACCTGCGGCCATACATCATTTACGGCAAGGATGTGAAAATCGTGCCCGGCGGCCTCACCCGCGTGGCGCTGACGAAGGATTCTCTCATCGTAAACTCTTCCCAAGGCGGCGGCAGCAAGGATACTTGGGTGCTGCGCCATTAAATTCTTATGCTCTCCCGAGTCGCCAACACTTTATACTGGATGGTCCGCTATGTGGAGCGGGCCGACAACCTCGCCCGCTTGATCGACGTCAACCAGCAGCTGCTGTTGGATTTCGAACGGCTCGACAGCGAGCGGTTGCGCGGTTTCTGGCAGCCGATCATCCTGAGCACTGGCGACGAGGAGGCCTTCAGCAAGCTTTACGACGAGACTGGCAGCGACGAGGTGATCCGGTTCCTGACGGATGATCCGCGGAATCATAACAGCATTACCTCCTGCATCGCCCTCGCCCGTGAAAACGCGCGGACGGTGCGCGACCAGTTGTCCGACGAGCTGTGGGAAGAGTTGAACGCCTTGTATCTTTTCACGCGCTCGGACGAGGCGCACCGCTTGATCGATTCCGATCCGCCGAAGTATTACGAAAACATCCGGAGGTCGGTAATGACCTTTCTCGGAATCGCGGCGTCCACGATTTCGCGCAACGAGGCGTGGGAGTTCATGGATCTCGGGCGGCATCTGGAGCGGGCGGACAAGACCACGCGCTTCCTCGATGTTTCGAGTTATCTGCCGCCGGGAGCGGACGGCTTGGAAGCGATCTCGCCGGGGGTTCTGCATTGGACGGCCATCCTGCGTTCGTGCGGGGCGATGGGCGCGTTCCGTGCGGCGCAGCTCGAAATCAGCGCGCGCGGCATCGCGGATTTCCTGATTTTCTCGAAGGATTTCCCACGCTCGGTGCGGTATTGCATCGAGAAGGTCGATGCCAGTCTTCACCTGATTTCCGGAACGCCGCGCGGATCGTTTTCCAACGAGGCGGAGCGCGAGGCCGGGCGGGTGCTGGCGGATCTGAACTTCGGGTCGACGGAGGATGTCTTCGCGACCGGACTGCACGATTATCTCGACGCGCTGCAGGGACGGTTCAACCGGATCGGGGCCGAGATTTTCGAAACCTACGTGCTGATGCCAGAACGCATCCAGAGCAGTCCCGGGCCGAGGTCTTCCAGTCTATCCGATGTCGCCGCCTGGCAGATGGAACAACAGCAACAGCAGCAGTGAGTGATCCCAACGAACCGGTCCCGCCCGCGTCCGGCATGAAGCTTGCGGTGTTTCACCGGACGGTGTTTCACTACGGGGTGCCGGTGACCCACAGCGTCAACACGCTGCATCTGGAGCCGCGGACGTTTCCCTACCAGAAGACGATCAGTGCCTTGATCCGGGTGATTCCGGCGACGCGCGTGCGGCGTTTCACCGATCTTTTTCAAAACATCACGCACCACTTCGAGCTGCCGGGGGCGCATTCGAAGCTTGAGATCGAAAGCCGGATCAAGGTGCACAACCTGCCGTTGGACATCTCCGCGGCGAGCCGCGCGGCGACATTGGAGGGTTACGGCGATTCGTCGATCCGCGAGCAGATCTGGCCGTATTTGCAGGAAAGCCGCTGGGTTTCCCGGCATCCCGATATCTGGCGGCAGGCGGTGGATGTGACAGCTCCGTTCAAGGCGGTTTTCGATCAGGCGAACGCGCTGATGGAGTGGGTTTACCGGGAGTTCCGATATGAGTCCGGAGTGACGAACGTGAATACCCATTTGGAAGAGGCCTTCCAGATGATGCGCGGCGTTTGCCAGGATTTCACACACGTGATGCTTGGCTTGTGCCGGGCGGTGGGAATCCCGGCCCGCTACGCTTCCGGCTATTTATACAACGGCCCGCGCGACACGCTCGTCGGCGCGCAGGCTTCGCACGCCTGGGCCGAGGTCTATCTGCCCGCCGCCGGCTGGATCGGATTCGACCCGACTAACAACACGCTTGCCGACGAGCGCTACGTGAAGATTTCCGTGGGCCGCGACTACGAGGATGTGGCTCCGGTGCGCGGGAGCTACAACGGCACCGGGCATTGCCGGATGGAAGTGCAGGTCGAGGTAGAGAAAATCTAGTCAGAACGGCTTGGCGAGGCCGAGCCACGCGGCGGTCACCGCGGCGGCGATGCTGAGAAGCAGGACAATGGAGCTTGGCAGGACCTTGCGCTTGGCGAGGACGGGGGCGACGCCGAGGAATAGCCACAGGCCGAGTTTGATCATCCACCAGGATTGACCCATCGGCGGCTTTTTCAGCATGGCGAAGCCGACGACGAGAATGAGGACGAGCGAGATGCCGTGAAGCATCGAGGCTCGCTTTTTGCCAGAGCCGCCTAGCAGCGTTGCGCCGAGCGAGGTGAAAAGGGCGATGACGCCGGCGAGATGGAGTGTTTTGAGGATAATAGGGTCCATGGGATGATTGCGCTGCCGGAGTCTCTCCGCATCGGGCTTGGGATCAAGGAAGTTCGGGCTGCCGCCGTCACTTGAAAACGGCCAGCACCGCGCGGTGGTCCGAGGCTTTGTCCCAGTCCGCGTCGTCGATGATTTTCGCGGCGGGGAAATCGACGTCCTTGCGGAGTTCGCGGGTCACCATGATGAAGTCGATGCGGGAGTAAAGGTCATGCAGCGCCCAGTGGTGGGTCCAAGCGTCATGGTGCGAGTCCTTGGCCGGGATGGCGGTTAGGTAAGTCGGGTCGTTGTAATTTCCGGTGATCGTCTTGATCGTGGGAGTGGCGCGGGTGTCGTTGAGATCCCCGTAAACCACGAGCCGGGCGTCCGCGTTGGTTTTGAGAATGGAGGTTACGTGACGGCGCAACAAGCGGGCCTCGTTGAGGCGGATGGCTTCCTGATCGCCTTGCTCGCTGTCGCGCTTGGATTTGAGATGGGTTCCAAGGAAGCGGTAGGATTTCCCGCGGGCCTGGATGGTCGCATCAAGAATCCCGCGGTTGATCGCGAAGGTTTGACCGGCGAGTCGGTATTCGGTTTCGGCCGGCTTGGCGGTGGATGTGATCGGGAAACGTGAAAGCAGCCCGAGGTGGCGCGTGGGATCCGAGCCTCCGGTGTAATGGGAGTGCGGGAGATCCAAGCCGGCAGCTTTGAGGTCTTGCTGGATTTCGGCGAGGTCCGAGGCTTCGCCGATTTCGCACAGACCGATGACATCGGGCGTGTGGCGGGAGAGGATTGCGACGACCGCCTGCTTTTCACTGTCCGGTTTCGGAGCGCCTTTGAGGGCTTTCCGATCGACGTAGCGATCCATCGTCAGCCAGTTTTCGACGTTGTAAGTGATGAAGCGAAGTCCGCTTGGGGAGGTGGTTTCGGAAGAAACCGTGACAGCTTCGGGGGCGGCGGGAGTCTCGATTTCAACCTCGACTTCAAATGGACGCGCTTCTTCGGGTTCCGGCGCGGTCGTTTGAGTTCCGGGCGTGTTCCAATCCGGGGTTCCGGTTTTGCGGTCGCAGGAAGAAGCCGCGAGCATCGTGCCCATACAGAAAACAGCCCCAAGAATCCTTGGGGCGTGATTTCCGAATGAAGCGATGAGACGCCGGAATCCCATGCGATCAGGATTCCCGGGGTTCTTTGCCCGGAACTTCCTTCACGCGGGTTTCGGTCTCGGAGCGGGTGATTTCGTGCTCGAAATCCTCACGCGCCTTTTTGAATTCGCCCATGCTTTTGCCGATCCCGCGAGCGAGTTCGGGCAGCTTCTTGGCTCCGAAGAGCAACAGGATCACAATGAAAATTATGATCATTTCTGGCATTCCAATAGGTCCCATGGTGGTAGTGGTGTTGTTGGAGGGACGCTAAGGTCCCTCCGAGGTGCTTGCAAAGGGTATTACTCGAAGTGGCGGAAGATTCTTTCGGCCGCGGAATCAATGGCAGACCGGGCAGGTGTTCAGCGAGGTGAAAAAGTCGTTGCCCTTGTTGTCGACGAGGATGAAGGCGGGGAAGTTCTCCACGGTGATTTTCCAGACTGCTTCCATGCCGAGTTCGGGGAAGGCGACCACTTCTTGCGAGCGGATGTGTTCTTGGGCGAGCAAAGCGGCGGGTCCGCCGGCCGAGCCGAGGTAGAAGCCGCCGTGGCTTTGGCAGGCGTCGGTGACTTGTTTCGAGCGGTTGCCCTTGGCGAGCATGACCATCGAGCCGCCGTTGGCTTGGAAAAGATCGACGTAGCCGTCCATCCGACCGGCGGTGGTCGGGCCGAAGGAGCCGGATGGCATGCCAGGCGGGGTTTTCGCCGGACCGGCGTAATAGACCGGGTATTTCCTGAAATATTCCGGGAGTTCGCCTGTTTCTTCGAGGATTTCCTTGAGCTTCGCGTGGGCGATGTCGCGGGCGACGATGATGGTTCCGGTCAGCGCGAGTGCGGTGGTGACGGGGTATTTCGAGAGGGTTTTGAGGGTTTCCTCCATTCCGAGATCGAGATCGATCGGCACGCCCTTGAATTTCCAATCGCGGAATTTCTCAGGGATGAAACGGCCGGGATTTTTCTCCAGCTTTTCGAGGAAAATCCCGTCCTTGGTGATTTTCGCCTTGGCTTGGCGGTCCGCCGAGCAGGAAACGCCGATGCCGACGGGGCACGAAGCGCCGTGACGCGGCAGGCGGATGACGCGGACGTCGAGCGCGAGATACTTGCCGCCAAACTGGGCGCCGATCCCGACTTCGCGGGCCATGGCGAGCAGCTCGTTTTCAAGCTCGATGTCGCGGAAAGCCCGGCCGTGCTCGTTGCCCGAAGTCGGCAGTTCGTCGTAATAATGGGTGGAGGCGAGCTTCACCGTCTTGAGGCAATTTTCCGCGGAGGTGCCGCCGATGACGAAGGCGAGATGATAGGGCGGGCAGGCGGCGGTGCCGAGCGACGCCATTTTCTCCAGGCAGAATTCCTTCAACCGCTTCGGGTTGAGGAGGGCCTTGGTTTCCTGGTAGAGGAAGGTTTTGTTTGCCGAGCCGCCGCCTTTGCTGACGAAGAGGAATTTATAGGCGTCGCCCTCGGTGGCGTAGAGGTCGATCTGGGCGGGGAGATTGGTCTTGGTGTTGACCTCGTCATACATCGTGAGCGGGGCGGTTTGCGAGTAGCGGAGGTTTTCCCTGGTGTAGGTCTGGTAGATGCCTTTGGAGAGGAATTCCGCGTCGTCGCAGCCGGTCCAGACTTGCTGGCCCTTTTTCCCGACGATGGTGGCGGTGCCGGTGTCCTGGCAGAACGGCAGGATGCCGTGTGAGGCGATTTCGGCGTTTTTCAGCAGCATCAGCGCGACCATGCGGTCGTTTTCCGAGGCTTCCGGGTCATCGAGAATCGCCGCGACTTGCGCGAGATGGGAAGCGCGAAGGGTGAAATTGATGCCTTTGATCGCTTCGGCCGCCAGCTGCGTTAGCGCTTCCGGGGCGATCTTGAGCATCGGCCTGCCCTCGAATTCCGAGACGGAGACGTGCTCAGAGCTGATCAGTTCATATTCAGTGGTATCGGGACCGAGAGGGAAGGGATCTTGGTAGAAGAATGGTTTGTCGGACATGGCGTCTGGCTTTTTCTAAGCACGATGGGCTGGGGGAGCAACCGTTTCCCGAGTCGCCGCAATGAATGCATGGTGAATGGCGGAATCCGCTGTTTCCGCACGGCGAATCACCCCCCGGTGAAGTTCACGCCCATTTCCTCGGAGATCGCCTTGAGGCGCAAATCAAACGTCCAGAGCGGAATCCCGCCGAGGACGGACGACGCGAGGATGTTCGCGTCGTTCCACTGGATTCCACGGCCCCAGAGCCGGCGAGACTCCACCATCTGGCGGGTTTCGGAGAAACTGGCGATTGGAGGGCGATTCAATTTCGCGAGATCGATCACCGTTTGCCGCCGGTCCTTCAAGGTTCCCATGGACAGCTCGCCCACGACGATCGGGTGGCACCAGACTTCGCCGTCTTCCAGCATGGCCGCGAGCAGGGGATTCCGCTGGCGGAAATGATGGATCCAGACGCAGGTATCTACGAGAATCGGTTTCATTTTGGTTCGTCGGCGACTCTGGAGCTTGGAAATGTGGAATCCGAGTAATAGCTCACGCGGGAGTCCCGGGGAGCGATATCGAAGTCAGGCATGGTTCCGCCCAAGGCGGCGAGTCTGCGTGCGGCCATCCTTTTCACATAGGCGTCGAGGACGAAGTTAAGGAGCTTTGACTTTTCATCGATGCCACTGAAGTCTGCCGCCGCTGCGAGCAAATCGTCATCAATTGTTACGGTAGTTCTCATGTCAAAAAAGATGCATCAAAAGTATGTCGTTTTCAAGCGAATTTTTGAATCGCTTTAAAATTCGCTTTTAGTAAAGGCCTTTCAAGGCTTGCGGGACCGAGCGGGCAGGGGTAAACGCTCCCTTGCCATGGACAAGAAACCTATAGTGCTCATTATTCGCGACGGCTGGGGTGTGAACCCCGGGGGGAAAGAAACCGCAATCAAGGACGGGAACGCCACCTTGCTCGCGAAAACCCCTTTTCATGAGGTGATGTTCAAAACGTATCCGAAGGGTTTCCTAAGCGCCTCGGGCCTCGATGTGGGGCTGCCTCCCGGCCAAATGGGAAACTCGGAGGTGGGCCATCTCAATCTCGGGGCCGGCCGGATCGTTTACCAGGATCTCACCCGCATCAACAAGGCGATCGAAGAGGGGACTCTCGCGACGAATCCGGTTTTCGTGGAAGCGCTGGAAAAAGCCAAGACCGGGCGGTTGCATTTCATCGGCCTCGTTTCCGACGGCGGCGTCCACAGCCACCAGGACCAACTCAGCGCGATGGTGAAGCTGGCGAAAGAAGCAGGCGTGAATGACATTTTCATCCACGCGATCACCGATGGCCGGGACACTTCCCCGACGGGTGGCCAAGGCTATCTGGCAAAGGTCGAGGACGAAGCTGCGAAGAGTGGTGCCCATGTGGCCACGGTGATCGGCCGCTATTTCGCGATGGACCGCGACAAGCGCTGGGACCGCGTGAAGCTCGCCTGGGACGCCATCGTGTTAGGAAAAGGCGAGAAGCGCGACGTGCTCGCGAGCGAGGCCGTGGCCGACTACTACCGGATGGACAAGACCGACGAGTTCATGCCGCCGATGATTTTCGCGGAAGCGGACACGCAGCGCGTCAGGGATGGTGATGTGGTCCTGTTCTTCAACTTCCGCTCCGACCGTGCGCGCGAACTTTCCGAGGCGTTTCTCTATCCGGATTTCGCCGGCTTCGACCGTCAGGTCACTCCGAAGGTGCACTTCGTCACGCTGACCCAATACGATGAGAAATACGGCTGCCCGGGAATTTTCCCGCCGCAGACGCTCGACAACGTGTTGGGCAAGGTGGTCGCGGCCGCCGGTAAAAACCAGATGCGGATCGCTGAAACCGAGAAATACCCGCACGTCACCTACTTCTTCAACGGTGGCGAGGAAGCTCCCTATCCGGGCGAGGATCGCGTGATCATTCCGTCGCCCAAGGATGTGCCAACCTATGATTTCAAGCCGGAGATGAGCGCGCAGCAAGTGACGGACACCGTCGTTGCCAAGCTCAAGGACTACGACATGGTCATCCTGAATTTCGCCAACCCGGACATGGTCGGCCACACCGGCGTGGTCGAAGCCGCGGTCAAGGCGTGTGAGGTTATCGACGCCGACGTGAAGGCCGTGGCAGAGGAAACCCTGCGCCTCGGCGGAAAACTCCTCATCACCGCCGACCACGGGAACTGCGAATACATGCGCAATCCCGACGGCTCGCCCAACACCGCGCACACGACCAGTCTGGTGCACATCTTCTACGTCGCGGCGGACGCGGCGGATTATTCCGTGAAGGACGGCGTTCTGGCGGATGTCGCGCCGACGCTGTTGGAAATGCTCGGGCTGCCCAAGCCTAAGGAGATGACCGGAACGAGCCTGCTGGTCAAAAAGTAAGCGGGCTATCGAATTGTCGCCCGGCCGATGAGCAGGAGGCGCAGGCCGTTGAGGCAGACCAGCACGGTGCTGCCTTCGTGGCCGACCACGCCTAACGGTAGAGCGAGCGAGAAACCGAGCGCGGCGGAAATCAGCACAACGATCACGCCGCTGGCAAAAACGAGATTCTGAAGAAGCACCCGCTTCGCCCGCCTCGCGTGGCCGACGAGCAACGCGATGTTTTCCAGTCGGTCGCCCATCAGGACGACGTCAGCCGTCTCCATCGCGACATCGGTGCCGGCCGCGCCCATGGCCACGCCGATGTCGGACATCGCGAGTGCGGGAGCGTCGTTCACGCCGTCGCCGATCATCATGACGGTGCCTTCTAACTTGAGCTCGCGGATGACTTTCAGTTTGTCTTCGGGCAGGAGCTCGGCGAAGACCTCGTCCACCTTGGCTTCGAGCGCGATGGCTTCCGCGACGAGCCGCTGGTCGCCGGTGAGCATGACGACCTTTTTCACCCCGAGGCGGTGCAAGTCTTCGCAAAGGCGGCGGGCGGCGGGGCGGATGGTGTCGGCCATGACTAGCACGGCTTGCGCGGTGACGGTGTCGCCCTCGCGGAGGCCGAGCCAGACGCAGGTTTTGCCCTTGGACTGGAGCGGTTGGGATTTTTCCAGAAGGGAGGCGGTGCCCTTCGCGTTGAGTTCCAGCAGCAGTCGCTCGCTGCCGATGAGGTAGCGTGCGGTCTCGATGGTGGCTTCCGCGCCTTTGCCGGCGGTGGATTGGAAATCGGAAGCTTCGGGCAGCGTGATGCCCAGATCCTCGGCGCTTTTGACAATCGCGTGGGCGAGGGGATGCTCGGACTTCGCTTCCAAGGCGGCGGCCGCGCGGAGGATGGCCGCGACGTGGGCGGGCAGGGGATTTCCGATCTCATGGATGCCGTCGGCGGTGACGATTTCAGTGAGCGACGGCTTGCCGACGGTGAGGGTCCCGGTTTTGTCGATGGCGACGATGTCGATTTTGGCGGCCCTTTCGAGATGGGAACCGCCTTTGATGAGAATTCCTCGTCGAGCAGCGCCGCCGATGGCTGATAGAACCGTGGCGGGCGTGCTGATCACCAGCGCGCAGGGCGAGGCGACGACCATGATCGTCATGGCCCGATAGAAAGCATGGGCGAATGACGCGCCTTGGAAAATGAAGGGCACTAGAAACACCAGGATCGTGAAACCGATGACTCCCATGGCGTAGTATTGCTCGGCTTTTTCGAGGAAGCGCTGGGTGCCGGATTTTTCCGCCTGGGCCTCGGCGACGAGCTTGACCATCCGCGCGAGGGCGGAGTCTTCCGAGCGCTTGGTGACCCTGAGCTCGACGCCGCCGCTCTGGTTGATCGTGCCGGCGAAGAGCGTGCTGCCGAGGGATTTCGAAACGGGCATGGATTCGCCGGTGAGCGAGGATTCGTCCACATTGGTGCTGCCTTCGGAAATGACTCCGTCCACCGGGATCTGCTCGCCGGGCCGGACGATGACGATTTCGCCGATTTCCAAGTCTTCAACCGCGACCTTGACCGTGCCCCCGTCGCGTTTGACCGTGGCTTCGCTGGGCCTGAGGGTGAGCAGGGACTCGATGGCTCTTTGCGTGCGCTCCAAGGCGTGGCGCTGAAGGACGTTGGAAAAACTGAACAGGAAAAGCAGAAGCGCTCCCTCGAACGGGGCTCCAATGATGGCCGCGCCGAGGGCGGCGAGGACCATCAGCACGTCCACGTCGAGCACGCCTTCGCGAAGCGAGGCGATGGCGGAACGCACGCCTTTTTGTCCGGCGAAAATGTAGGCCGCGGCGTAGAGCGTGTGCGTGGCGGGTCCGATCCCCGTGGTTTTTTCGACGATCAATCCGGCGATTAGAAAAAGCAGGCCGAGGCCGCAGGAAATCTCCTCGTTGAGGTCGCCGGCGCGGATTTTTTGCATCAGCGAGCGAGTGTCCGCACGCCGGGATTCCAGCGGTTTGATGTCGGCACCGGTTTTCTTCAGGTCGTCGGCCATGCGTTCTTCCGGTTCGATGTCGGAATCGAAAGTGACTGACAGGACCCTGCCGAGATAGGTCGCGTTGGCGCGCCTCACGCCGGGAATGCGGCCCACTCGCTTCTCCAGTTTCTGGGCGCAGGCCTCGCAGGCGTTTCCTTCCAAGCGGAACGTGTGTTTGCGGATCGCGGATTCGACGTGGGCGATGTGTTCCTTGAGCAGCGAGCGCACCTCGTTTTCACTCAACAGCGCCGGATCGAAGTCCACCTTGACGACCGCGTGTTCCGGATCGGTCGATGCCCGGATGATGCCGCTGTGAGCCGCTAGATCCTTGTCGGCTTTTTCGACGACGGGTGAACTAGGGGAGACGTCGTTCATGGTTGGCAGAGTAGTTGGTTTGCAGCCTCAGCACCAGATCAGCCAATCGGTATCTTCGATCTGACCTTTGCCGCGATTTCGTGAAACGCGGCGGAAACCTTGTTGTTTGCCGGGGAGGCAAGGGCGATCGGCGCTCCCGAGTCGCCGCGCTCGCGGGTCTCGACGTTGATCGGGATTTGTCCGAGCAGCGGGACATTGAGGTGCTCCGCCTCGCGGACTCCGCCTTCCTGGCCGAAAATATAGTATTTCTTCCCGGCATCGCACTCGAACCACGCCATGTTTTCGACGAGGCCGGTGATCGGCACGTTCACCTTGGCGAACATGGAAACCGCCTTGCGGGCGTCGATCAGCGCGACTTCCTGCGGCGTGGTGACGATGATGACGCCATCCACCGTCACGGTTTGGACGATGGTGAGCTGGATGTCCCCGGTGCCGGGCGGCAGGTCGAGCACGAGGTAATCGAGGTCTTCCCACGCGACCTGGCGGAGAAATTGCTGGGTGTAGCGCGTCGCCATCGGTCCGCGGACGATCACCGGCGAGCGGTCTTCGAGCAGGAATCCCATCGACATGAGTTTGAGTCCGTGGGCTTCGAGCGGGATGATTTCATCGTGCTCGTTGGCCATCGGACGCTCGTTGACGCCGAACATCTGGGCGACGGACGGCCCGTAGAGATCGCAATCGCAGAGTCCGACCTTCGCGCCGGTGGCTGCGAGGGCGACGGCGAGATTGGCGGCGACGGTGGATTTTCCCACGCCGCCTTTTCCCGACGCGACGGCGATGATGCGCTTCACTCCGGGGATCGAGGATTTGCCGACCGTGCCGCCAACTCCGCCGGCGGCCGCGGGCGCGTCCTTGACGTCGATCTCGATTTTTACCGTTCCGATGTCGGGCAATGGGTCGAGAATCGCGTGGCAATCCTGGAAAATCTGTTGAGGAACCTTCTCATCGCGGGTGGCGATTTCGATGTGGACGGTGACGAGGCCGGGCTCGCATTTGACGTCCTTGACGAGGCCGAAGGAGATGATGTCCCGGGAAAAACCGGGGTAGCGGACTTGGCGAAGGGCTTCGCGGATGAAATCAGGGCTCATGGACGGGCGATTCTCTCCCGTTCGGGCGGCGGCGCAACGCGATTGTGATCATTCGCCGAAATTGCCGTGGCCGGGGGTTGACTCATTCCCTGATACGCCGAAATACTCGGCCGCCTCGAACGCTCACAAATCTATGGAAAACGTCATCATCATCGGCACCGGCTGCGCAGGATACACCGCGGCCATTTACACCGCCCGCGCCAATCTCACGCCGCTTCTGCTCTCCGGCACTCAGCCCGGCGGCCAGCTTACCACCACGACCGAAGTTGAGAATTTCCCGGGCCACCCCGAAGGCATCATGGGGCCGGATTTGATGATGAAAATGCAGACGCAGGCCGAGAAATTCGGTGCCCGGATCGCCTGGGCCAGCGTCGAGTCGGTCGAGCGGCGTGCGGATGGCACCTTCCTGCTGAATGCCGGTTCGGAGACTTTCGAGGCGAAAACCGTCATCGTGGCCACGGGGGCCGCTCCCCGCCACTTGGGCATTCCCGGCGAGCAAAAACTCATCGGCCACGGCCTCACTTCCTGCGCCACTTGCGACGGGGCTTTCTACCGGGACGTCCCGGTCTGCGTGATCGGCGGCGGCGACAGCGCCTGCGAAGAGGCCGGTTTCCTGACCCGTTTCGCCAGCAAGGTGTATCTCATCCACCGCCGCGACGAACTGCGCGCTTCGAAAATCATGGCCGACCGCGCTCTCGCCAATCCGAAGATCGAGCCGGTCTGGAACTCGACCGTCAGCGAATACCTCACCGACGAAAAAGGCGAAATGCGCGCGGTGATGCTCAAGAATTTGATCAATGGCGAGGAAAATGAACTCGAAGTCGCCTGCGTTTTCGTGGCGATCGGCCACGTCCCGAACAGCGCCTTCCTCGGCGATCTCGTGGACAAGGACGAGAACGGCTACATTCTCCAAAATCCCGGTCGGACCTCGACCAAAACCCCGGGACTCTTCGCCGCGGGCGATGTGGCGGATCATTATTACCGCCAAGCGATCACCGCCGCCGGCCAAGGTTGCGCGGCCGCGCTCGAAGCCGAACGCTACCTCAGCGATCACGATTGATCCCGCCCGGGTCAATTTGATCCCGGCGAGTATTCTGACTTCAGTAAAATTTTGTAAAATTTTACTGACAGTTAAGAAAACCTTAATTATCAAGCTGACATGCTCAAGTGTGTCTATTGCGTCCGCCGGCTTCCGTCTCTCTCGGTGGAAGAGTTTTACGACTACTGGCTCAACCAGCACGGTCCCTTGGTTCGCAAGCACGCGCCGATTCTCGGAATGAAGCGTTACGTGCAGAGTCACACGATTCAGAATCCGATGCTCAACGCTGCCGCTCAACAGCCGCGGGGAATCACCGACATGTATGACGGCATCACCGAAGTCTGGTGGGATAGTCCGGAATCGCTCGCCGCCTCCCTCCAGACCCCGGAAGGGCAGGAAGCCAACCGGATTCTTTCCGAGGACGAAGCCCGCTTTGTCGATTGCGCCAACTCGGCGATTTTCTTCAGCACCGAGCACACAATTTTTGAATTTTAACCCATCGATCCCCATGAAACACAAAGCCTGCCTGCTATTTTCAGCGACCGCCCTGTCCGTTGTTCCCGCCTTCTCGAACGGATTTTACGTCCCGGTCCAAGCTCCCGAAGCGACCGCCCGCGGAAACGCGTGGCTGGCCACGGCCGACAGCGCCGCCGCCGTGTATTATAACGCGGCCGGCCTCACGCAGACCGAATCCCCCGAAGTCATCGTCGGTGCCTATTCGATCATGCTGGGGCTCGAAGCCGAGATGGATTCCGGAGAAAACTACGAGGCGGATAACAGCTGGGCTTTCCTTCCACAAATTTACGCGGCCGTGCCGATCAACGACAAGCTGGTCGTCGGCTTCGGCCTCAACACGCCCTTCGGCCTGGCCACCGATTGGGGAAGTGACACGCAATTCCGTTATCTGGCGACGGAAACGGAACTGAACTACGCCACCGGCTGGGTGGTTTTGGGTTACAAAGTCACTGATACGTTTTCGATTGGCGGCGGTTTCGGCGTCCATCATGCGGATTTGAAAATCGGCCAGTTCGTGAATCTGGGAGGGAATGATTTTCCAACGGAATTCAACGGCGACGACGAAGCGCTGTCCTGGACATTGTCCACTCGCTGGCAGCCTTGCGAACAGCACGCCTTCGGTTTGATTTACCGCAGCAAGACGGATTTCGAGCTCGACGGGGATTTCGAGGTGACCGGCGTGTTCGACGAGAGCGCCAAGCTGGATTTCATGACGCCGTCCACGTTCGGCGGCGGGTATTCCTACTCTCCGTGCAAGGAGTGGAATTTCGAGGTCAACATCGAGTGGGTGAACTGGGACGAACTCAATTCGCTGACTCTTTCCAAGGATTCCGGCAACCAGTCAATCCCGTTCAACTGGAACTCCAACTTCATCTACTCCATCGGTGGCACCCGCTATTTCGACAACGGCTGGAACGTGAGCGCGGGCTATAATTTTATCGAAAACAGCATGCCCGACTCGACATTCACTCCGGGCGTCGCCGACGCGAACCGCCACTGGCTCAACGCCGGCGTGGGGCGGAAG
>JBFZFJ010000496.1:0-7785 GCA_041306405.1 Verrucomicrobiales bacterium
TAAAAAGGCCCGCCATCGGAAAATGGCGGGCCTTTGGGTGAAAATCAGAACGCTTCAGCAGCCGCATCCGCCGCCGCCACCACCGCCGCAGCAACCGCCGCCTTTGCTGGAAAGCTCGTCCGCAGTCGGCACCCGGCCGAGCTCGATCGTGCTGCCGACGTATTTGCCGATCTCCTTCTGCAGCGTTTCCAGTTCGCGTTGGGCGGAGAGGAAATCACGGGCGATTTCGTTTTCGAAAAGCGCGTCGCGGGCGCTTTCAAACTCGCGGATTTCCGACGCACCAAGCTCGACGCCGGCGTGTTGTTTGTGGTGCAGCTCCTCGCCGCGCTCGTGGACGCTCTGGTATTGAAGGCGGGCCGAATCATCGCCCAAGAAGCGCTCGACGTCGGCTTGAAGCTTGAGAAATGAAGGATCGCTGGCGATCTGGGCGCACAGTTCCTTGGTTTTTACGATCACGGCGGAGTCTTCGGCAACAATGGACATGGCGCTGCATAACCTTGCACGAGCGGACTGGCAACGGACTTTTCCGGAATTTTTCCCAAGCGGCATTCCTGCGAAAATCACAACAAATGCGTGACAGACCCTGCCGCCGGGGCTTCCTTAAAAGCACACTCATGGCCCTCGAACCCCTCAAGGACGGCATTCGCTCGAACGTGCGGATCGATTTTTACGGCAACGTCCACAAGCGCTTGCGAGGCACCGACGCGGACAAGCGCTACGCCACCGAGGTCGCCGTGCTCAAAGCGCTCGAAGAACGCGGCTGCCCGTACGTGCCCCGCCTGCTGGAGGAGCACCCGGAAGAGCTCTACTTCGTCTCGACCAACTGCGGCAAACTCGCCACCCAGATTTCCAAAGCGAAATCCGACCAGCTCTTCGCCAAGCTGGAGCGCGAATACGGCATCCGCCACCTCGACGCCGAGCCGCGCAACATCACCTACTCGGACAAGCTCGGCTGCTTCTGCATCATCGACTTCGAGCTCGCCGAAATCCTGCCACCACCGCCCGGCCTCGTCTCACCCGCCATCTGACCCCAAGCCATCCGTGACCGAAGCCGCAATCCTTCATTGGGCCGCCCTCACCCACAGCGGGTCCCGCAAACTCCGCAACGACGACTCGCTGATCGCCTTCGCCTCCGGGCCAAAAGGCGCGGAAATCCTTCCGGAAACAGGCAGCCACGCACTCGCCACCCACGACCTCGTCTTCGCCGTTTCCGACGGCATGGGCGGCAGCAACGCCGGCCACATCGCCTCCTCGATCATCCTCCAACAGATGACCGAAATCATCCCGGAAACCTTCAAGGCCGCCGCCGCCGGGCTGTTTCCGGACTCGCTCAGCCACCTCGCCGACGCCCTCCGCTCCATTCACGACGAGATCAACGCCACCGGCAACGGCAGCGCCGATAAAAACGGCATGGCCGCCACCCTCGCCCTCGCCTGGTTCACCCCGGAAAACCTCTACATCGCCAACGCCGGCGACTCCCGCATCTACCGCTCCCGCGGCGGCAAGCTTGAACAACTCAGCCGCGACCACACCTACGCCTGGAGCCAGTGGAAACGCGGCGAAATCAGCGAGGTCCAATACCGCTCCCACCCTCGGCGGGCCGCCCTTTACGAAGTCGTCGGCGGCGGCCACGACAAGGTGAACCCCCATTTCGCAGCCATCACTTACGAGGTCGGCGACTGCTTCCTCGTCTGCTCGGACGGGCTCGTCGACGGACTCTGGGAACGCCACATTTCCGACGCCCTCGCGACCTGCTGCGACGCCCCCGCCGCCACCGCGCAAACACTTCTAAAACGCGCCATCGACAACGCCGGGATCGACGATACAAGTCTCATCGTCATCGCTGTTAAAGAAGCTCCGGCAGAGTGAATCGCCAAGGCGGTCGAGTGGATCGGCAAGCGCGAGGCCGACAAGCCGTTCTTGCTCTATTTCCCCATGTGCCCGCCGCACACGCCCGTCGCCCCGGCACCGGAATTCGTCGGCAAGAGCGGGACCAAGGATGAGGTGAAAAACGACCCGGAATACGGCGACTGGGTCTATCAGGGCGACCACATGCTCGGCCAACTCCTCGACGCCCTTGAAAAGAAAGGTCTCGCCGGAAACACCCTCGTCATCGCCACCGCCGACAACGCCGGCGAGGACAGCGTGAGCATCCTGCCCGCTCTGAACGGCACCGCCAAGGAAACCCTGCGCGAGGCGACCGTCCACCAATCGATGGGCCGCGACCTCGCCATCCGCCAAGGCCCGTGAAAGCTCATTTTCCTCAAAAACGGGAAACGCGAGCTCTATCAACTGGAGTCCGACCTCGGTGAAACCAAGGACCTCGCCAAAGAGAACCCGGAGGTCGTCGGAAAAATCGCCGTCTTGATGAAACGATATCTGGAGGAAGGCCGTAGCACGCCCGGAACGAAACAACCCGGCGAAAAATCCGTCAGCTGGCCAATGCTTGAAACATCCAAGTGAACCGCGGGAAAACCACCCATCCAAATTCCATGAAAACTCTCTTAACCGCACTCACCGCCGCACTCTTGTTCGCCGCATCATCGCACGCCGCGGAACCGCGCCGCCCGAACATCCTTTTCATCCTCACCGACGACCAGTCTCCGTTCGACTTCAAGTTCCACAACCCGCAATCCACTCTTCAATCGCCCAACATCGACCGCCTCGCATCAGGCGGCATGATCTTCGATTCCGCCCATCACATGGGCTCCTTCAGCGGCGCGGTCTGCACGCCCTCACGACACATGATCATGAGCGGTCGCACCGTCTGGCACCTGCCGATCGGCCCCGGTGCGGAGAAATGCCCGCCCAACCTTGAGAAAAACACCATCGGCGCCGTCTTCAACCGCGCCGGATACGCCACCATGCGCACCTGCAAACAAGGCAACAGCTATGCCGCAGCGAACAAGGAGTTCGGCGTCGTCCACGACGCCACCAAGCGCGGCGGCACCGACGAATCCGGCAGTGCTTGGCACGCCGACCGCGTGCTCGATTAACTCGGCGAACGGAAAGAGAAAAAGGACGAGCGCCCGTTTTTCATCTACTTCGGCCTGTCGCATCCCCATGACACCCGCGATGGCAAGCCGGAGCTGCTCGCAAAATACGGCGCCACCAACCACACGGACAAATCAGCCTGCCCGCCCGCCAACCCCAAACAGCCGCCGCTGCCGCCCAACTGGCTGCCCGCCCATCCATTCGACAACACCCACAGCGACGTGCGCGACGAGAAGGCGGTCAGCGGCGTGTTGGATCGCCGCGACGAGGCGACGATCCGCAACGAGATCGGCCGCGACTACGCCTGCTCGGAAATCATCGACATCCAGATCGGCCGCGTTCTCGCACGGCTTGAGGAAATGGGCGAGCTTGAAAACACCTACATCTTCTACACCGCCGACCACGGCATCGCCATCGGCCGCCACGGGCTGCAGGGAAAACAGAACCTCTACGAGCACACCTGGCGTGTCCCGATGATCGTCAAGGGACCCGGCATCAAGCCCGGCAGCCGCGCACCCGGAAACATCTACCTCGGCGACCTGCTCGCCACTTTCTGCGACCTCACCGGCGTCACGCCGCCGGAAACCAACGAGGGTACTAGCTTCAAACCGGTGCTCTATGGCCAGAAACCCAGCATCCATGATCCCGGGGAAAACAAACCCGGCCGCGAAAAAAAGGCTGCGAAAAAATCGAAGCGATGATCCGCTTCATGTGTTGCCCGCCGAATCGATCCAGTGCCGGTGAAGCTTCGAAAACACCACACTTGTCGAGCCCACCGATTCATCCGGGTCGGGTTGTGGATGGATCCGTTGGCTATTTCCCCGGCCACCAGGCGGCGAGCTTGTCGCGCAGGGCGGCGGCACGCGCGGGCTGCCTGCGGCGAGGTCTTCCTCCTCATTCGGATCCGCGGATTGCATGCCACTCCCTGCGGCACGGGGTGGATCATTACTTCATGATCGAATCAGCGATGCCCGCACGTAGTATCAGCCGATGAAAATGTTTACACGCCTCCTCACCGCGTCCCTGGTTCTGGCACTGCCCGCAGCCGCCGCCGAAAAGCTCAAGGCCCTCATCGTCGATGGCCAGAACAACCACGCCGTCTGGCCGAAATCGACGGTCATGATGAAACAATATCTGGAAGGCAGCGGCCTGTTCGAGGTGGAGGTCGCGAGGACGAAATTCATCTCCAACTTCAAACGCGAACAGGATTGGCTTCCCCTAGCAGGCGCCGGCGAATCCGAGGGAACCGAAAAGCCGGTGCCCGATCCGGATTTTTCGCCGGATTTCACGAAATACGCCATCGTGGTCAGCAACTTCGGCTACGGGGCCGCGGACTGGCCGGAAACGACGCGGCGCAATCTGGAAACCTACATGAAAAACGGCGGCGGACTCGTCGTCGTCCACGCCGCGGACAACAGCTGGGGAAATTGGGAGGAGTTCAACCGCATGATCGGCCTCGGCGGATGGGGCGGCCGCAACGAAAAATCCGGACCCTATGTCTATTACGATGCCGATGGCAAGGTCGTCCGCGACCCCGGCGCCGGCAAATGCGGCACCCACGGCCCGCAAGGCGAATTCGTGGTCACCATGCGGGACAAAGCCCATCCGATCACCAAGGACCTTCCGGATTTCTGGATGCACTCCAAGGATGAATGCTACTCCCGCCTGCGCGGCCCGGGCGAGAACATGACCATCCTCGCCACGGCGGCGGACACCCCGGAGCTCAAGGCGGCGGGCCGCAACGAACCGATGCTGATGGTGATCGATTACGGCAAAGGCCGTGTCTTCCACACGACGCTTGGCCACGACACCGAGGCATTCGAAGGAGTCGGCTTCATCACCACTTTCCTGCGGGGCTCGGAATGGGCGGCGACCGGCAAAGTGACCCAGCCGATCCCGAAGGACTTCCCGGCCGCGGACAAGCCGGCCGCCCGGGCCTTCGCATTGAAAAAGTGATCAAGGATCAGTTTTGTGAGCCCCCCTGCCCATCGACCTCCCGCTCCTTGGCGTCCATGAAAGGATTCTCAGCGATCTTATTCGGCATGATCTTTGCCTGCCATTTCCAAGCCTGTGCCGCAGAGCAGGCTTGGCCGGAGAAACGCGAGTTCTGGTTCACCCAACCCGCCATGGAATGGAAGCTCGGGCTACCGGCTGGCAACGGCCGCCTCGGGGCGATGGTGGCGGGAACCTTTCCCAAGGAACGCAGATCCGTAGGAAGCCGCAGCGTATCACAACGCACCTAAAAAAATCCGCCCATGAAAACCCGCCCCCTGCTCTTCCTCGGATCGTTCCAAGACGGCGGATTTACCCACGGCATGACCCATGGCGATCCGAAACGCGGTGGCCGCCACGGCGATGAAGGCCTCAGCATCGGCCGCGAAGGGATGCAACCCGTCAGCGACTTCCTCGACCTCGCGACCCAGGAAAAGAAGCCCTTCCTTCTCTGGTATGCGCCGTTCCTGCCTCACACCCCGCACAACCCGCCGAAGCGACTGCTAGAAAAACACACCCGGCCCGGCCGCGCCGCGGATGTCGCCGCGTATTACGCGATGTGCGACTGGTTCGATGAGACCTGCGGCGAGTTGTTCGATAACCTCGACCGCAGGGGCCTGCGTGAAGGACTCGTTCGTCCTCGTCGAACTCGATTTCCCGAAGAACAAATCCAAGCTCTCCGAGGAAACCCAGAAACAGAACAACGAGCTCAGGGTCAAGTATGGCGTGAAGGGTTACCCAACCATCCTCTTGTGCGATGCCGAAGAACGCCCTTACGCCAAAACCGGCTATCAAAAAGGTGGGCCGGAGAACTATGTCGAGCACCTCAACAAACTCCGTGAGAGAAAGACCACCCGTGACGAGGCGTTTGCCGCCGCCGAAAAAGCCACGGGCGTGGAAAAGGCCAAGGCGCTGATCTCCGAGCTCGAAGCATTGGGCTTGAGTGATGAAATGGTGACGCCCAACAGATCATGATGACCCGCGCGAAGATTCTAGCACAACAGACCAAGCTCGCAGAGTCGCTCAAAGCCGTGGATGAAGCCATCGCCTTCGCCCCGGAAAGCCTGTTGGTTCCGGGCATCAAAGGATTCCGGAAGCAAATCGAAAGCATGCAAAAAGCTGAAGAAAAAGCAGCGAAGAAGGACGCCGAGCCTGCCGGACAAGAGTAAGCGCGCCAAAGACACGGGGCCCGTCGATTTCCACAAGTCCGGCGGAGACGATCCGTGAGACCTGCGGCGATACCGTCTCCGCGGGCGGCCTGGGGAAGTTCCTTTCGACGATGGCTCCTGAGGCCTTGAACCTTCGGCCTTTCCTGACTAGCTTGCGCGCCCGACCCGGAAATTCCATGCCCAAAGTTTACGTCAAGACCTACGGATGCCAGATGAACGAGCGCGACTCCGAGCAAGTCGCCCGGATGTTCAGCGAGGGCGGCTACACGGTCACGACCGATGAAAACGAGGCCGACGCCGTGCTCATCAACACCTGCTCCGTCCGCGACCAGGCGGAACAGAAGGCGCTCGGCAAAATGGGCAACCTCATCCACAAGGGCCGCGACCGCAAACACGTCGTTTACGGCTTCATGGGCTGCATGGCCCAGTCGCGCGGCGAGGAGCTTTTCAAAACCCTGCCGAACCTCGACGTCGTCGTCGGCACCCAGAAATACCACAAGGTTTTCGAATACGTGGACACCATCCTCCAGCGGCGGTTAGAGGCCCGCATGGACGACCCAGCGTTTTCCCTCCGCGGCACCAGCGTCTGCGACACCGCCGAGGAGGAAGGCTCGCAAAACACCATCCGCGACCACGTCCCTAAAGCGCACGAGGCCTCCGCCTTTGTCTCCATCATGCAGGGCTGCAACATGCGCTGCTCGTTCTGCATCGTCCCCGACACCCGTGGCAAGGAGCGCGGCCGGCCCATCGCCGAGATCGTCGGCGAGGTCCGCCACCTCGCGGCCCACGGCGTGAAGGAAATCACCCTGCTAGGCCAGATCGTCAACCTTTACGGCCGCACCGAGTTCCCGAAAATCGACGGCAAGTCGCCTTTCGTCCAGTTGCTCGAAGCCGTGCACGAAGTCGAGGGCATCGAGCGCATCCGTTTCACCTCGCCGCATCCCATCGGTTACCGGGACGACCTCGTCGCCGCCTTCACCTATCTGCCGAAACTCTGTTCGCACATCCATTTCCCGATGCAGAGCGGCTCCGATAGGATCCTGCGAGAAATGCGCCGGCCTTACAAAAACGAGAAGTTCATCGAGATCTGCGAGAAAATGAAAGCCGCCCGCCCCGGCCTTGCCATCACCACCGACATGATCGTCGGCTTCCCCGGCGAGACCGAGGAAGATTTCCAAGCCACCATCGACACCGTCGAGCGCCTCAAGTTCGACAACGCCTTCGTCTTCCGCTACTCGAAACGCCGCAACACCCCCGCCGCCGAGATGGACGGCCAACTCGACGAATCCGTGAAGGAAGAGCGCAACCAGCGCCTGCTCGCCGTGGTCGACCGCCTCGCCATCGCCAGCAACGCCGCCGTCGTCGGCACCCGCCAGCAAGTGCTCTGCGAAGGCCCGTCGAAAAACAACGCCGCCCGCCTTACCGGCCGGACCTTGCAGAACAAGATCGTCATTTTCGACGGCGACCCGGCCCGTCTCACCGGACAGATCCTCGACATCCAGATCGAGCAATCCACCGGCTTCACGCTCTTCGGCACCGCGTGCCTGGAAGAATGTGTCCCGGCTGTCTCAGCCGGAGCCCCCGTCCCCGGCTGAGACAGCCGGAACACTTTTTCGGTCACATCTCCAAC
>JBFZFJ010000497.1:0-6860 GCA_041306405.1 Verrucomicrobiales bacterium
CATTTTCCCGCCCTCCAGTCTACGCCGCCTACTTCGCTGAAGCTACGAAGGCCAAGAAGGCTACGACAGGCAGGCCGGTCCGACCCAATGGCTCTTTCAGGGGCCTCCCGCAGAAAGCAAACTTCTAGCAGTCGAATTTCCCAGCAGTTATGAACGCACCACGAATTTTCTTCACCGCTCTCTCCTTCATCGTCCTCGGCGTTTCCACTCGCGCCGAGGATAACTGGATACCGCTCTGGGACGGCAAGACCCTCAACGGCTGGCACGTCGTCGGCAAAGGCGATTGGACAATCATCGACGGCGCGATTCGTGGCTCGCACGCGAAGGAGGAAAATGACTTTGGTCACCTCGTCACCGACAAGACTCACCGCGACTTCACCGTGCGCCTGAAATACAAGGCGGTGAAGGGCAACAGCGGACTCTACTTCCGTATTGAGGAAAAGGGATTCAGCGGCGTCACCGGCTTTCAGGCCGAGATCGATCCGGACAATGATGCAGGAGGACTCTACGAAACCAACGGTCGCTCATGGGTCAGCCAGCCGAAACCCGAGGATGTGAAGCGCTGGTTCAAGCCGGGCCAGTGGAACGAAATGACGGTGAGCGCACGTGGCGGCCACATTGTCGTTCACGTCAACGGAATCAAGAGCGCCGAGTTGAACGACGACCCCGGCCGGCGTGAGGGCAAGTTCGCGCTTCAGGTTCATGGGGGCCAGGACTGCGAGGTGTGGTTCAAGGACATTGAAATTAGGACGGAATAAGCCATCAAGCTGCTGCCTCCTTCTCGCGTTCGCCGCTGCCGCATTCAACATCCGCGCCGCCGTGCCACAGGCCGCGCCCGCCATCGTGAAGTCAAAACCTCCTCACTCCCCGACGTCGGTCCCCGTTTTGACCGTTTCCAGTGCGGCGGGCGCGAAAGCAATTTCCTGCATTTTGAAAAAGAACGCTTTTCCGACCGTAGCTTTCCGACCACGAAAAAGTGCAACAATCCGAATATGAATCCCCAAATCAGCAGAAGGTCGTTTCTTAAAACCTCGACCGGAGTCGTCCTGTCCAGCCAGTTAGGCTTCAACATCCTGCACGCCCAGAACAAGGGCGACAAACTCCGCCTGGCCATCATCGGCTCAGGCGGCAAGGGCGGAGCTCACCTCCAATGCGTGCAGAAGGCAGGCGATATCGTCGTCGCCCACTGCGATGTCGACGCCAACCGCCAGGGCATGGCCCCGGGCACCTGGCCGGGTTCCAAGTTCTATCAGGACTACCGCGAGCTGTTTGACAAGGAGATCAAGAATTTCGATGCGGTCATGGTGGCGACACCGGACCACAGCCACTATCAACCCACCGCGCTGGCGATGGCGGCTGGCAAGCATTGCTACACCCAGAAGCCGCTCGTCCACACGGTCTGGGAGGCCCGCCAGTTGAATCTGGGCGTGCAAAAACACAAGGTGGCCACCCAAATGGGCAACCAGGGGCACTCCGGCGAAGGCAACCGCATGATCTATGAATACGTCAACGGCGGCTTTCTCGGCGATGTGGCGGAAATCCACTGCGTCACCAACCGCCCGATCTGGCCCCAGGGCGGGCCCCGCCCGGTCGGTGAAGACCCGGTGCCCGCCAACGTCAACTGGGACTTGTGGCTTGGCCCGGCCCCCGTGCGGCCCTACAAGAACGGGGTTTACCATGACTTCAAATGGCGCGGCTTTTATGACTTCGGCGGTGGCGCCCTGGCCGACATGGCCTGCCACACCATGGACAGCATTTTCTGGTCGATGAATCCCGGCGTGCCCAAGAGCGTCGAAGTGCTCGAGATCTATCAGCACGGCGCCGACATGTTCCCCTCCGGCGCCATCTTCCGCTGGGTCTTCCCCGCCGGCAAGCTGCCCAACGGCAAACCCCGTCCGGAACTCACCATCTATTGGTACGAAGGAAAACTGCTCAAGGACGGCAAGGAAGTGCCCGCCCTAGAACGCGTCCGCCGGCCGGAAAAATTGGAGGCATCCCGCAAAATGCCGGAAAGCGGCAACGTCTATTTCGGCTCCAAGGCGGATCTGCTCATCCAGGGCGACTATGGCGACAGCCCGCGCATCGTCATCGGCCCGGGTGAAGCGGCCGTGGGCAAACCGCCACAACTCCTCGAGCGCAATCCCGATGGCCAGGGCGACTACGGCCAATATGCCGAGTGGCGCCGCGCCTGCGTCGGCGAGAAAGACTGGAAGCATCCGGGCTCGAACTTCACCTATGCCGCTCCTTTCACGGAGGCCATTCTGCTAGGCAACATCGCCCTGCGCGTCGGCAAAATCGGCGAGAAACTCAATTATGATGCAGCCAAGATGAAGTTCACCAACAGCGAGGAAGCCAACCGCTACCTCAACAAAACCTACCGCAAAGGCTGGGAGCCACTCAAATTGGGCTGACATTCATGCGTTAGACAGGCGGTTTCATGCACGCTTCGGCGGCCAGCCAAGGGAAATGGTACCAGTGTGCAAATCTCGACAGAACACACCACTTCCCTCCGCTCCTTCATCCTTTCTTTATAAGGCGATTTTTTCGATGAGCTGGGAAAGATCATTCCACGGCAGGACGGTGGCTTTCTCCCGCTGCTGGAGGGCGGTGCCGCCGTGGATGAGCCAAGGGGTGATGGTTTGGCGGGTGAGCTTGGCGCGCCAGTAGTCGAGACCGGAAAAGAAGTCGGAGGCAATGGTCTCGCCGGATTTGATTTCCACGGCGTGGAAGGTATCCGGTCCGGTTTCGATGAGGGCGTCGATTTCGTGGCCTTCTTTGTCACGGAGGAAGTGGAGGGTGGGTTTGAGACCGTGATTGGTCTGCGCCTTGAGGAGCTCGGTCATGATCCAGTTTTCAAACAAGGCACCGCGTTGGGGGTGGGCGCTGATGTGTGCGGGGGTGCGCACGCCGACGAACCAGGCAGCGAGCCCGGGATCGCAGAAGTAGAGCTTGGGCGACTTGACGAGTCGCTTGTTGAGGTTGGAGAACCAAGGGCGCACCAGAAACACCAAGTGGCTGGCTTGGAGCACGGAGAGCCAAGACTCGGCGGTGACGCGGGTGATGCCGGTGTCCGCCGCGAGCGAGGTGATGTTGAGAAGCTGGCCGATCCGCCCGGCACAGAGCTGGATGAAGCGCTGAAAAGTGGCGAGATCCTGAATGTTGAGGATTTGCCGTACATCCCGCTCCAAGTAAGTGCTGAGGTAATCCTGGAGCCAGACGGTGGGATCGACCCGCCGGTCATGGATCGGCGGAAAAAAACCGGCGTGGAGCAGGGCGTTTACCGAAGTCGGCGCGCGTCCCGCTGCTTGGAGTTCTGCATAGGAAAATGGCAGCAAGTGCAGCAGCGACGCCCGTCCGGCGAGGCTTTGGGTAATCGAGCCGATCAGCTCAAACTGACTCGATCCGGTCAGAATGAAGCGCCCCATCCGGCGGTCGGCATCGACGACGGCCTGGAGGTAGGAAAAAAGTTCCGGCGCGCGCTGGACCTCATCAAGGATGGCTCCATCGCCCACCTGACGGAGAAAGGCCCGTGGATCTTCGGTGGCGAAGGCGCGGGTGTCCGGATCCTCCAGCGAGAGGTAGGGAAGCTCCGGCGCGAGCAGGCGGGAAAGCGTGGTCTTGCCGGACTGACGGGGACCGGTGATGGTCAGAATCGGGAAGCCAGCCAGTCGCTCACGCGCCGCCGCCGCAGCGATCCGAGGGATTGGCCGCACCGGAAGCTGCGGGCTGGAAGCCAAGGTCATGGCTGGTTGTATAGTCTTGAATACATGTAGTCAAGATAAGGAAGGGTGTGAAATGAAAAGATCTGGCTGCCGACTGGAGGGTCGGCGGCTCCGCACTTTCGGGGCACTCTGGGAGCGCGGACTTTGCAAAAGGGGGCACACCCTTAGCCTTTTGTCCCAAGCCTTGTCGTCAGCTTCAACCGAACAACCGCGAGCGTCGTTCCGCCAAAATATCCAGATAGCCGGCCTTTGCGGCTGCGGATAGGTAAGAGTTTTCGATTTTGCGGGCCCACGCATTCCGGGCAGCGTCCAGCGTGTGGAGGATTGGATCAAGAACGGCTGGGAGCAACCCGAGCCGTTCACGGCAGAAATAGTCCACCCAGTCGTTGCGGGTGAGTTTGCGTTTTCTGCCGCGCAGCGGCAGTGCGCATTCCTCGGACGCATTGCCCAGGACCAGTGTGGTATTTAGCAAATCGTAGGCGGGCGACAGGCGAGCGACTCCATCCCTGACCACCAGCGAGAAGTTCTTCAGGTGCATGTCCTCGTTGCCGGTTAGAAAACAGAACAGCACCAGCCGTGCGAGTTTCGCCTTCTCAATGGCGGGAAACGTGCAGTGGGCTTCCACCACTTTCGCCGCCTGCTCCAGCGAGCTGTTGTATTTGGTTTCGCGCCCGGCCCCGGTGAGTTGCGCGAAGTCCTCCTGGTGCAGCCGTTTGTTTCTCCCCACCCGGTCAAAGCGCCGGATGAAATACACCCATGATCCGTCGCTGGCTGGAACCAGGCCATGAGGGGGCACTTCGAGACCCGCGATCTCCGCCAGTGTCATGGTCAGGGCCTCGTTGGCGGGCACCTCTTCAAATGGCGGCGGGTTGGGCTTGAGAATGAACCGCCCACCCCGATCCACGATCTCGAAACGGCCATCCTTCGGTTTGAGCACGGCGGAAAGCTTGGGCTGCACCCCTTGGATCGACATCTTGTCCGCCCGCAGCCGCGCTTCGCGGAGTTGTTCCTCCTGGGTCAGATGCAGCGGCAGGAGGTTTTCCAAACGCGGATGCACGGCCCGCAAACCGGACCGCGAATAGAGCCCGTCTCCCTCCACGGGTTCCAGGGTGATCGGGCAGATCTTCACGCCATGCCTCCCTCCTCCGCAGGCCATGCCTCAACCGTGAGCGAGCCCACGACATCCTGTCCCACGATCATCAACTGCCGGAAGCAATCGCCGCGGTCGATCTTGTGCTTTCGCAGGATCGCCTCCAATTGCGGCCCCTCTGGCAACAAGCCCTCCAGAAACGGGGGAAAATCCCCGAATCGCCATGGCTCCTCCCGCACCGGCAGCGCCAGCGACACCGGCGGACCGGCATAGTCTGGCAGGTAGGTGAAACTCCAGCCACCCGTGGAAACCTCGGCCAGATGGCCGGCCGGAATTCCATGCTGGAGGATGATGGCCTTGCGCTGCGAATTCATGACCCCATCTCCTTCGTTTCCGCACGCCATGCATCAACCAGCGGACCCTGCGGCAGTAGTTGGATATTCAGGGCTCGTAGGACTGGCTCCATCCGTGCCCATGTGGTCCGCCCCGCTCCGGCCTCCAAATCCTGCACCACATAGCGGCTAACCCCGGCATGGCGGGCAAGCTCAATCTGGCTCAGCCCCGCCCGGCGGCGGTGCCAGCCAATCAAGGAGGCCAATTGTGCATTCTGCATGATTTTTCAGGCGAATCGGGATGGAATGGACTTAAAACGAATGTCGAGGGGAAATTATTGCCGAAACTGCTCGATATTCCAAGCAGAATATCTTTATTTCCAAAAAAAAGCCATCATCGAACCAAACAACTCATCCTTTGCCTGATTTGTCGAGCAGTTCGCGATCAATCAGGATCGTGCGGCGACGGCCAGGTGGAAAGCAGGGCTGAATCCACCACCTTGAGCACAGTGTCCTAACCGTGATTCCCGTCAGTGATTCCCAAGTTCCATGCGGCTTGCCACTCTTCAAATTCGGATGGGCGGATGCGATAGCGGGCGAAGTTGCCCTCATGGATGCCGGCGAGCGTTTCCTCGAAAGGGGTTCTCCATAAGATGCAGCCTGCTGGGCGGGCCACACCAGCCCCTGCTTCCCCATCCTCCTGGAGGCCGCGGCAGCGTCCGCCGTCCGTGAGGCGGCGGAACGGCTTCATGGGGCGGCCAAAACTACTCTACAAAATGCGCCAGTTTTCAAAAAAATAGAAAATAATTTTCCAGCCTTCTCCGCCAGTTCCGGGTATTTTGTGTTTCAGCTGAGCACGCTTGGCACAGCGCAATCATGAACCCCCAACTCCCTTGCCCGCAATCCAGAGGATTTGCCCTGGTCGTCACGCTCTCGCTGCTGATTCTGCTGACGATCATTGCCGTCGGGTTGTTGACGCTTTCGAGCATCTCGCTGCGCGCCTCAAGCCAGGAAAGTGCGATGGCGGAGGCCCGTGCCAACGCTCGGCTGGTGCTGATGCTGGCTTTGGGCGATTTGCAGAAACACTTGGGGCCGGACCACGCAGTCACCGCCAGCTCCGAGATCCTTGCGACATCGGCGGCGGCAGTCGCCAAACCCAACACCACCGGGGTTTGGGAATCATGGTGGGATTTCAATCCGAACGGCGCTCCCGGCTACGGCAGCGAGAAAACACGCCGTTTCCGGCGCTGGCTGGTTTCGAGTGCCGACATGGCGGCTGCCGGGTCACGGGATTTCGTCACCACCGGGTGGCCCGGCAAATCCATCGAACTCGTCGGCAACGGCTCACTCGGAGCCGGTGCCACCACTGCCGGTAAAGTGACCGCCGGTCTGGTGCCGGTTTCCAAAAACGGCGGAATCCATGGCTACTATGGCTGGCATGTTTCCGATGAATCCGTGAAGGCTCGTATCAATCTGTATCGCGATCCCGGCCAGAATTCCACTCTGGCACAAAAGCGGGCCTTGCTTGCAGGCCACCGCCCTGACCCCTCGGTCATGAAAGGACCCGACGGCAGCCTCCTGACCTGCCTGCCCAGCGACCGGAACGCCGGCGATTTCACCAAAGCCAAAGCAACTGTTGGCAAAATCATCGACCTGAACCAAGCCGAATTGCTCGACAACGCAAAAGACAAGATCAAGCCGTTGCGCAACGACATG
>JBFZFJ010000498.1:0-5995 GCA_041306405.1 Verrucomicrobiales bacterium
CTTCAAGACTGAATACAAGCACGTGTCGGAGTGGCAACCCGCCGTGGCCCGAGATTTTCTGTATGAGTTCGACCGCATTGCCAAGATTGCGATGCAACTCAAAACGGAGTTCGGACTATGAGCGAACCGCGCTCCAGCCCGACCTTTTCCATCATGCTCTTTTGCTTTGCCGCCCTCGGCTTTGTCTGGTCGGTCGAGGCATTCGTAAAGGTCGCGCTGCGGGTGCTTGGCCTTTGACAGTTTGACGAAAGCATGGCGCGTTCCGATTTCTTCGGTCTTCCGGTCGCAACTCTTGAGGAGTTGCGCGACGAATACGTTGCCGCGATCAAAGCCGTGGCGGTCAACGGCGTGAGCTATTCCATCGGCGGGCGGTCACTGTCCCGCGCCAATCTAACCGAGATGCGGAACACGCTGGGCGATGTGCTTATGGCCCTCGACCGCGCTTCCGGACGCCGCCGCCGCACCGTCTTGGCCGACTTCTCCGGGGTGCGCTCATGAACATTGTTGATCAGACCGTTGCTCTGTTCTCCCCCCGCGCAGCCCTGCGCCGGGAGATTGCGCGTCAGAAGCTAACCGCCTTTAGCCGCTTCGATGCGGCCAAGATTACTCGCGCCCGCCCGCAGGCTCGCCGCAATATGCCCGCCGAGCAAATCGGGGGAACGACCGAGCGCATTCAGCTAATGAATCGCGCCCGCGACTTGGATGACAATTTCTCCACCATCCGGGCCATCCTCACGCACTTCGTCATTCACACGGCGGGGTCGCTGGCCTACCAAGCCCGCACGGGCGACACGGGCCTTGACCAGCAAGTCGAAGCTTATCTCCGCGAGTGGTTCCGCAACTGCGACATCACCGGACGGCACAGCCTGCAAAACCTTACGCAGTTGATCTTCCGCTCGGTCTTGGTTGATGGCGACTGCGGCGTCTTGGTCACTCGGCAAGACGGCGAGCTAAAGCTCCAGACCGTAACCGCTGACCGGATCGGTAAGGACACTGACCTCGACTCGCTCGACCCTTTCTACGTCGGCGGCATTACGATTGACGGCGTGGGCCGTCCGGTCAGCTACCGCGTTTTCTCCCGCGACAAGTTTGGAACCTACCGCAACCCCGAGGACATCAACGCCGATATGTTCTGCCATGTGGCGAACTTCACCCGCCCCGACGAATACCGGGGCCGCTCGGCCTTGGCTGCGATCCTCGATGACGCGCAGGACGTTAGCGATCTGATCGAATACGAAAAGCTCGCTGCACGTTGGGCAAGCTCACAGGCAGGGGTCATCCGGACCGAATACGGAGCGGACGAGGAAATGGCCTCCGTCCTGCGCGGCGACCGCGACCAATTCGGCAACGATACCAAGCTGACCGCGCTGGAGCCGGGGCGCGTGAACTATCTGAACACAGGCGAGTCGATGGAGATGTTTAAGAGTGGCGACCGCCCCGCCGCAGCCTTCGCCAACTTCGTGCAATACTTGGAGAACCGGATGTGCCGCGCAATGGGAACATCCGCTCGGGTCATGCTCGACCGCCCGAGCGCAGGGCCGGAAGCGCGCAAGGATTTAAGGCAAGCCGAACGGACGTTTGATTTTTGGCGGGGGCAGATGGAAACGCAAATGCTCAACAAGGTCGTGCGTCTTGCCCTCTTGGATGCTGCCGCCCGAGGCATCTTGCCCTCTAATCCCGAGGTCGTGCGCGGCGAATGGCAATGGCCGGGGTCCGTCAGCATCGACGCGGGCCGTGACGCTCGCGCCGACATCGAGCTTTGGCGCATGGGTCTGGCGACCGCTGCGGAACTCTACGGCGAGGCGGGCCACGATTGGCAGGCCAGCATGAGGCAGCGCGCGAAGGAAGCGGCATACATCCGCGAGCTTTCCGTTGAGATGGACGTAACCCCGGCAGAGATTTCAAGCGGGGTGGAGTCCGTAGCGACCGATCCGAACCGCGCCCCGGTCGAGACGCCTGTTCCCGCAGCGCAGCCCACCCGCGAGTTGCAGATCAACTTTTCCCTTGAGAAATACGCACACATTGATTTCAAGCCCTCCGAGGCATTAGCGCAGGAAGCCGCGCTCGGTCTGGAGTGGCGCGCTGAATACAACCGGGGCGGAACCGAAGTCGGAGTCGCCCGCGCCCGCGATCTATCTAACCGCACAAACCTTTCCCCCGAGACGGTCCGCCGCATGAACAGCTACTTTGCCCGCCACGAAGTCGATAAGCAGGGCGAGGGGTTCAGTCCCGGCGAGGATGGGTTCCCGTCCGCTGGCCGCATTGCGTGGGCTTTGTGGGGCGGCGATGCGGGACAGTCATGGGCCAGCGCACGCGCGGCACAGATGGATACCGCCGACGAGGGCGAGGGCTAATTTAACGGAGGCGATTGCTTCTTCTGTTCCTGCGGGAACTGGCAGGGGGGCGCAAGCCCCCCGCCTCCACCTCTGCTTTGACAGTCCCGGCTTGGAATGACCAAGACCGACCTCGCCATCCACACGGGCGACATTGACTCCGCTGCGGCCACGATCAAAAACGTCTCTGTTATTACAGTGGGCGAGGCGCGCGGCCACGGGATGCAGATTGACGAGAAAACCCTGCTTCAAGTCAAAGCCGCTGCCGAGACTTACGCAGGCGGGTTGAAGGTCAAGACCGACCACTATTCCGGCTTTAACGAGATTGTCGGCGCGCTCAAGAATTTCACCATCGACGGCGATCAACTCCGCGCGGATCTCTTCCTGCTTAAGAACCATGACGCCACGGCCCGCATCATCGAGATGGCCGAACTCATGCCCGACACCTTCGGTCTGTCGATTAGCTTTTCCGGTGAGCACGAAGAAAGCGGCGAGACGGTTTTGGCCCGCTGCTCCGAGATTTATTCCGCCGATTTAGTCGATACTCCTGCGGCCAACCCCACCGGGCTTTTCAGCGCGAAGGTTGACAGCATGAAAACTGTCATGGACGAAAAGCAAATCGCTGACGCTATCGCCGCCGCTCTGGCTCCGGTGATCGAAGAAATGGCCGCACTGTCGGCTAAACTCGCCGCTCTTGAAGTGACCGAGGAAAAGGAAATGACCGAGGACAAGCCCGAGGAAATGACCGAAGACAAGGAAATGAAAGAGCACGACAAGGAAGACATGACCGCAAAGTTGTCTGCCGAACTCTCCGAACTCAAAGCCCTCGTTTCTAACTTTGGCGCGAAGCCTGTTGCCCCCGCTGTTGCGACCGAAGTCAAGGCTGACGCGAAAGTCCCAACCAATTTTAACGAAGCCCTCGACCTCATCAAAGCCGAAGGCTTGAGCGGCAGCGCGGCCACCAAAGCCGTCATCGCTCGCTTCCCCGACCTTTACCTCGCTGCCCGTAACAGCGGCATCCGCACTCTCTAACTAACTAACTACTATGGCCTCACAAGTTGATTCAACCAGCCGCAGTTTCGTCGCTAACGCGGCGATCAGCGCGTTCCGCCTCGTCAGACTCCACACCACCGAAAACGAGGTTGTGGCCGCGACGAACGGAGCCGCCATCGGGTTCACGCAGGATGACGCTTCGGCGGCATCGGTTGTGGGCGTCAAACTTTTCAACCCGACCTACCTTGCCACCGTTTCCGGTGCTGGTGTTGCCGCTGGTGCGGTGGTTCACGCGACTGCCGCTGGCACAGTAGCCTCGGCTGGCGGTGTTACGGTCGGCTTTGCGATTAACGCAGGCACGACTAACGACATCATCGAAGTCGCCGTGCCGATGAAGTCATTCTAACCGGACAATACTATGGCATACGCAAACTCTAACGCACTTCCCCGCGCGGAAATCAGCCAGGCTGTTTTCGAGGCGGCGAGCAACAGCAACGCCCTCCCTCTCATCGGTCTTGAGGTTCTTCCGATCTATTCGGTTGCCGCTCGTTCCGGTGAATACGTGAAGATCGAACTCGGCGGCGGTGAGGCTTATAACCTCGACGCGCTGAAGACCGATCCCGGCACGAACCGCTCGCGGGTCACACGCCGCTTCACCACCGACAGCTACGCGACCACCAGCTTTGAACTCGAAGAGCTTCTGCCCGACGAGACTGCCGCTGACCTTGGCCGCTACTTCGACGTGGAAGTTTCGAGCGCGACCTTCCTTAACAACAGCTTGCTCCTCTCGCATGAGCAGCGTGTTGCCGATCTCGTCTTCGGTTCCGGTGTTAGCGCGATCAGCGCAACCGCCGCTTACACCGCTGGCTCGATCGACACGCTGGACATCGCCAAGGACGTTGACGATGCGATGACCGAACTGGCGAAGAAGAATGTCGTGGCCGACACGCTCATTCTCTCGCTGAACGTGTTCAACCGCATTCGTCGCACCAGCAAGCTGCTCAACAACATCTTCGGCCCCGTCAAGAACGTGGCGCAGGCCCGTCCTGCGACCGCCGAGGAAGTTGCTTCCGCCCTCAACGTGTCTCGCGTCCTCATCGGTCGCGCTGCCCGCAACGGCGCGAAGAAGGGTCAGAGCTACTCCGGTTCCTTCATCTGGGGCAACAACAAGATCGTCCTCGCCAAGCTTGGCGCGGGTGAGTTCACCGCTGGCGGATTGGGCCGCACTCTCTTGTGGAACGAGGATAGCCCGACCCCGCTGGTCACCGAGACTTACCGCGACGAGGCCCGCCGCAGCAACGTCATCCGTGCTCGCCACAACACGGCAGAGAAGCTGATCGACACAAGCTGCGCCATCGGTATCGACACCAGCTACGCCTAAAAAGTTTGCTTGGTTCTGTGTTCACGAAACCCCGCCGGGAGGCGGGGTTTCTTGCTTTTTGACAGTCGCCCTCGGGGCAGATGCTAAATTCTCTTGCGATCTGCATGATCGCGGGCAACGAGGAAAGACTGATTTCCCGCGCCCTCGATGCCGCCTTTGCCGTCACCCCTCACGTTGTCGTAGTCCGGGCTATCGGGGGCCAGAAACCCGACCAGACGCTTGAGATTGCCCGCCAGCGCGGTTGTATCGTCGGGGAATACCACAACAGCCCCGCCACTGCTACGTGGCCCTTCGTGGACGATTTTGCCGCCGCACGCAATACCGCCTTTCGCATCGGGAATGAGGCCGTAGGGCCGAAAGGCTGGCTAATGTGGCTCGACTGCGACGATACGCTGTCGGAAGGAGCGGGGGAGGCAATCGCTACCGTCATCAAGGACTGCAAGGAGGAATGGATCTTGGCCGAATACTACCTCCCCGCGCACGGCAAGTCGGTCTGGCGGGAGCGGATCTTCAAGGCGGGCAGCGCGGGGTGGGTCAACGCCGTGCATGAAAAATGCGTCCCGGTGCTGACCCCCGAAGCGGTCGAGGAAAAGCGCGAGTCAATCAAGGTGCGCGTCTGCCGCACGTTCCAAGTCATCCATGAGCCGATTGCCGAGAAAAGCGGCTCACAGGAGCGGAACATCAACATCCTCCGGTGGAAGGAGGAGGAGGCGCAGCACATCAAGTTTTACCTTCATTATGAATACTACCTCCTCGGCAAGCGAGAGGAGGCCGTGCAATACGGCTTGGAGGCTTTGCGCCTCGGGAATCTTTGCGGGGTCTATCGCTACGAGGTTCTGATCAACTTGGCCCTCCTTGCCGAAAAGAACGAGCACGGCCAAGACATGCTTCAGCGCGCAATCAAACTCTCGCCCGACCGCCGCGAGGCGCACAGCTTGCTTGCCCTCTTGCAAATGGACGCAGGGCAGATCGAGGAATCGGTCAAGACCGCCGAGCATTTACTGACCATCCCGCTCCCCAAGATTACCGAATGGACTCACCGCCCGGACTGCTACGGATGGAAGGGCTACGCCACGCTGGCATGGGCAAAGCGATTAGCAGGGCAGGAGGAGGAAGCCGCGCAGATCGAGGCGCAGATGCTGGAGCAGGGCGGAAGTCCGCGAATCTCTTTGTTGCACGCCACGCGAGGCCGATGGGCGAAAGCCTCGACCATGATGAATACGTGGATGAGCCGAGCCGCCGATCCGTTCCACGTAGAACATATCTTTGCGATTGATGAGGACGATAC
>JBFZFJ010000499.1:0-10685 GCA_041306405.1 Verrucomicrobiales bacterium
CGTCGCGGAGTCCACGAGGCGCACGTCCGCCGGCAAGAGCTGCTGCAAAACAGGGATCAGCAGCGGATAATGGGTGCAGGCGAGCATCAACGTATCGATTCCCTTCTCCACCAGCGGGTCCAAATAAGTCTTCAAAACCTGCCGCGTCGCCGGGTGGTCGATCCAGTTTTCCTCGATCAACGGAACCAACAGCGGAGTCGCCTGACCATGGATCATCAGGCCGGTTTTTCGCAGCGCGAGCGCATGTTGGTAGGCGTGGGAGCGGATCGTCCCGCGGGTCGCGATGATGCCGATGCGCTCGGCATTCGGGCAGGCGAGCGCGGCTTCCACGCCCGGCTCGATCACGCCGAGAATGGGAATCCGGTATTTCTCATGCAAACTCGGTAAGGCGTGCGCGGTCGCGGTGTTGCAGGCGACGACGATGGCTTTCACCCCGCGAGAGATCAGGAACCGCACGTCCTCGTCCGCGAACTGGCGGATGGTTTCGGGGCTTTTCGAGCCGTATGGCAGCCGGGCGGTATCGCCGAGATACAAAATGTTTTCCGCCGGCAAAAGTTCCTGCACAGCCCGGACGACGGTCAAACCGCCGACACCCGAGTCGAAAAATCCAAGAGGCGCTGAATTCACTGGCGGGAGTGTGAACGCCCGCCCGCCGTCGCCAAGCGCAAAGCCAGCCACTTTCCGCTTCCCCGCCGCCATCCGCAGGGCTAGCCTCCCGCCGAAATGAGCAGCTGTGGGCCGAAAATGAAGATGGATCCGACTTTGCACCGGGACAAGAAGCCGGACTGGATCAAAGTCCGCTTGCCGAACAACCCGGCGTTCTGGTCCACCAAGTCGCTGATCACCGACTTGAAACTGGTCACCGTGTGCGAGGAAGCGCAGTGCCCTAACCGCTGGGAATGCTGGGGCCAAGGCACCGCCACTTTCATGATCGCCGGCGACAAATGCACCCGCGCCTGTGGATTCTGCGCCGTCAAAACCGCTAAGCCCGACGCGCTCGAATCCGACGAACCGCAACGCGTCGCCGAGGCCACCCGCCGGATGAATTTGCGCCACGTCGTCATCACCGCCGTCGCCCGCGACGACCTGCGCGATGGCGGGGCCGAGCATTTCAAGCAAACCATCGAAGCCGTCCGCCAGGCGAATCCGGAGATCATCATCGAGGTGCTCGTGCCGGATTTCAACGACCGCGACTGGGCGCTCGCCATGGTGATGGAAGCCCGTCCGCACATTTTCAACCACAACCTCGAAACCGTCGAGCGCCTCACTCCGCTCGTCCGCTCGCGCGCCCAATACCAGCGCAGCCTCACCGTTTTGAAAAAGGCAAAAACCATGGTCAACGGCAAGGTCGCCACCAAAAGCGGCGTCATGCTCGGCCTCGGCGAGCGCCACGAGGAAATCCTCCGCGCCATGGACGACCTGCTCGCCCACGACGTCACTGTCCTTACGATGGGCCAGTATTTGCGCCCGACTCAGAAGCATCTTCCGGTCGTCGAATACATCACGCCCGATGCTTTCGACGAATACAAAGCCATCGCGCTCGCCAAAGGATTCCGCCACGTCGCCAGCGGCCCGCTCGTCCGCAGCTCCTATCATGCCGCGAATTTCCGCCCGGAACTCGATGTGCTTGAAGCAATCGAGGCCGACGTCCGCGCCGCCCGCGGCCTCGAACTCGGACCCGAGCACCTTCCCCTGCCCGCACCTCATCCGGGCCTGCTCAAAGCCATCGCCTGATCGTCATGCGCCACTGGTTGATCAAATCCGAGCCCGACGTTTTCGGCATCGACGACCTCGCCAAGGTCAAGCGCGAGCCGTGGAGCGGCGTCCGCAACTATCAGGCACGGAACTTCATGTGGAAGGAAATGAAACCTGGCGACCTCGCCCTGTTTTATCACTCGAACGCCAAGCCGCCCGGCGTGACCGGCGTCGCACGCGTCGTCGGATCGCCCTACCCGGACCCCACGCAGTTCGACGAAAAGAGCGAATATCACGACCCCAAGTCCAAACCGGAAAATCCCCGTTGGTGGCTCACCGATTTCGAATTCGTCGGAAAATTTCCTGAAATGCTGACACTCGAAGCGATCAAGGCGGACCCCGTGCTTTCGGAAATGATGGTCTGCCAGCGCGGCTCCCGGCTCTCGATCAACCCGGTCGATCCGCTTCATTTCAAGCGCGCCTGCAAGCTCGCCGGATGGAAGTCTTGATCCGGCCCTGAGCCGGGTTTAATATGAAAAACCGGGAGAAAAATCCCGCAACCTGCTCCGCTCGTATGGACGAAGACACCCCCATGGCATCCCTAACTGCGGTCTCCGAAGCATCGCCCGCCGCTTCCGCTTGGCGTGAGTGGATTAAAGAACACGGCCCGAAGCTCTTACTCTTCGCCCGCCAGCAAACCCGCTCCCATGGAGATGCGGAAGACGTCTTCCAGGACGCTCTCGTCAAGCTGGTGGAAAAAGTCCGCTCGGGCGAATTCGTCGGCGGCCAAGAGGCATGGCAACCGTATCTTTACACGACCATCCGCCGCCTCGCCATCGACTTGAGCCGCCGCGACGACCGCCGCAAACGCCGCGAGGACAACGTCGGCGCCGATGCCGAGACCGGCCAGTTCGACGCGTTCAATCCATGGTTCGAGAGCGATTCCTCGGACGACGAAACCCGCGACCAGCTCGAAAAAAGCCTCAAGGAACTGCCTCCGAAATTCGCCGAGGTCATCACCATGAAAATCTGGGGCGAGCGCACCTTCGCCGAGATCGGTGAAATTCTCGGAATTTCCCAAAACACGGCGGCCTCCCGGTATCGCTATGGACTTGAAGCTCTCAAGCGCAACCTGGCCAACGCCCGCCGCCGCGGCGACCTTTCGATCTAACTTCATACAGCAAGCCGTCATGACACCTGACCAGCCATCCCTCGAGGCGGAACTTCGCGACCTCCACGCGGCCACTCTCGACGAAGCCTTGCTCGCCCGGCTTGAAGCCGCCGCCGACGGAACGCTTACCCGGCTCAGTCCCGGAGAAATCCGTTTTGAGGAGCTTCTCCGCGAATCTTCACCGGCCAGGCTCTCACCGCGCTTCACGGCCAGCCTGGAATCCATCCTCAGCGAAGTCCCCTTCCCTGTGGACGGAAAGATCCTGCTGTTCCCGAAAGCGGCCGTCCGCGCGCGCCAGCCCCGCCCGATCTGGGGCGCGGCCGCAGCCGTGGCGTTGATTGGCGCCATCACCGCGCTGATGATTCCCGCTGGAAAGGCCCCTGTGAATCCAACCCGCCAAGTCGCCGTGACATCGCCGCCGGTCACGGCTCCCGCCAATCCGAATCTAGTTCCTGCCAGTTTCAACCGCGGGCTGAGTGAAGTCCACGATGAGGGGGTTGTCTGGAAATCCAACAACCAGCCGCACACCGTCGTCCGCGTGGTTTACAAAGACCTACTCACGCTCAAAGACACTAACGGAAGAACCTTCCAGGTCGAACAGCCGCGGGTCGAATACATGCTGGTCCCCGCGAAGACCGATTGAGCCGGAAATTTTCAAACAAAAATCCGGAACGCCTCCGATTCAAATTCATAAGCCATGAAGACTCACTCATTTCAATTCGTAACCGCCGGACTTGCCGCCCTGGCGATGCCTGCCTTCGCTCTCGAAGCGCCGGCGGACGACGCGCCGCCGCCAGCCGTCGCGGAACAAAAGGACGGCAAGCTGCCAGAGATCAAACTCCAGGCCGAAGCAATGCCCGCGCCCCAGGCACAAGCCGCCTTCCTCGGCGTGGTCTCCGGCGATGTCCCGGAAATGCTCGCCGGCCATCTCGGTCTAAAACCCGGCGAAGGAGTGCTGGTTAGATCATTGGTGCCCGGCGGCCCGGCCGACCAATCCGGGATCACCGCCAACGACGTGATCCTCCGCGTCGCCGGCCGGGAAATCGGATCGCCTGAGGCGATTTCAAATCAAATCGCGACTCACCAGCCCGGCGACACCGTCACCATCGATCTCATCCACAAGGGCAAGCAAACCAAGCTCGAGGTCGCCTTGGGCGTCAGGCCCGCCGCGATTGCCGCCATGGAGCCACAACCCCTCGATCCGCGCAATCTCGAAGGCCTGCCCAAGGAACTCGCCGACCGCATCCGCCAGGCCATCGAAGGCAATCTCGGCGAAATGGATCTCAAGCTGGGAGATAACGGGCTGCAAATAGCCCCCCAGATGAAAGAAGCCCTGCGCGATCTCAAGAAGCGCATGGAAGACGGCATGGGCAAAGGCTTGCTCCAACCGGAAGCCGGCAACGGCCAGCCACAGATCCAGGGCGGGGCCACGGTTAGAATGAAGGACCAGCAGGGCAGCGTCGAAGTGAAATCCAAGGACGGCGGCAAGGAAGTCACCATCCGCGACCAGCAGGACAACGTCACTTGGAGCGGCCCGTGGGACACCGCCCAGGACCGGGCAGCAGCTCCTGACGACGTGCGCCAACGCGTGCAAAGCCTCAATCTCGACACCCATTTCAACGGCAACGGCCTGAGGTTGCAACTGAGGCCGAACGCCCAGCCGGACTTCCCCCAAGACTGACCATCACAACATTTTTCATGGAGATGGGTTCACACCCGCGTTCGGCAAGTGTTCGGGCGCGGGTGTGTTTTTTCCGGCGACGCGGGACTCACTGAAATCTGTGATTCCCAAACGAGGGAGGAAGGTGGCCCGAGACGGATTTGAACCGCCGACACGTGAATTTTCAATCCACTGCTCTACCGACTGAGCTATCGGGCCTTGATCTCCTGCACCCTTGGGGGGCGGGGCGGCAGTAAGAGCGGCCACCGGGGCTTTGACAACCCGAAAATCGCTTATTTCGGCATTTTCCAACAGTGGCCCGGGATTCCTTGCGAAACCCTTCCCGCCCGGCTCGGGAAACCCCTGAGGCGCAACGACCTTGCTGGCGCTTCTGCATCCACGGAAAATGACGTCGGGACAACAAGGAACAAGGTCCCGATTGCCTCAGTCGGATCCAAAGCCTTTGCTCCGAGCCGGCCGCTTCGCTCCAAACATACCACCTAGCAGCAGACAGAGGAGGATGGCGAGCCAGGCGAATCCGCTGCCGCTGCGCTTCAGTTTGAGCGTGATGGACATCGGGCGCTGGCCGTCCACTTGCACGCTGCGGCCGAAGGTCAGGACGGTGCCCCGCTCCGGCAGCGTGATGTCGAGCGCTACCGGCGCGGGCTCGGCGGCGAGCTGCTGGGTGACGATGCGGTTGGCGATTTCCTTGAGCGCGGCGTTCTCGTCGGAGGTGTTGCCCTCGAGGAAACGGTCGAACTGTTTGGGATCGTAGTTGTAACCGCCGCGCAGGACGGGATACGCCTGGGCCGCCCGGTCGAGCTGGGCATTGTCGGCTTGCGGAATGGCGCTGCGGTTGTCGATCGCGAGCTTTTGCCTGCGGGTGTTGAGACCTAACACCGCCTGCTGGGTCTTGAGCTGGCGGAGCTGGACACGGGCGTCCTCGCCGGACGCGGCGTCGAGCTGGTTGCTGCGCACGGCGTTGCTGAAGGCCTGGCTGCCATTTTTCCTGAGCCCCGGGCGGGCGTCCGGTCATCGTCAGGTTGAACGTGCGCTTGCCGGTGGACTTGCTGGCCAGGTGCAAGGTGACGACGCGCTTGCCGTCCATCTGGCTTTCGGTCCAGTGGCTCAGCCCCTCGCCGGTAGCGGTCTCGATTTCCAATCCATCCGGCACGTCGAGTGCCAGGCGAAATATGCCGGAGCGGGTGATCGTGACGATGAGGTCCGTGGACACCACTAGCCGGTCGTCACCGAGCGAGACAAGTTGCCACGATTCCGCCCGCAGTTCGGGGGCGACCGCGGCGACCCTAACATGGGCAAAGACGTCACCCGAACCATAGCGAAAGGCGTTCTGCAGAAGGACCATCGGATTTCCCTCCGGATCGCGTGGCAGCAGGGTTTGATCAAAGTCCTCGGGATTGACCCGTGACAGCCCCTGGACGGTGATCGACTCAGGCTGCGCCTCGTCGCCGAAAGCCAGCGCGAGATAACCGATTTCCCCGGCCGCTCCTGCCACGCGGAGCGGTGCGAGATCCTGATTCAACGGCAACGTGCCAGTGCCACGCTGGGTTTCGATCGTGAAGTTGAACGCCCGGTCCTGCGCGGGCCCCACCGGCACCCGCAGCTCGTGCTTGTCCGGATCAAACCGCCACGAGCCGACAGGTCCATCGACGACATCGCTTACGGTGAATCCGTCAGGCACCGTCATCACCAGCGCCGAGACGCGGCCTTGCGCCGGGCGGATCGAAACCCGGTGCCTGCCATTGACCACGCCGGGTCTTGGCAGATAGAGATTGGACACTTCCGCGAAAAACCGGGTTTCCTCCGTGCTGACGTCGCGCTGTTTCGGGCGGGCCTGGATCAGAACGGGATCCGCCGGACCAAGGATCATTACCGCGCCACTTTCACGGGCGGCGAGCGGATCGAGTGTCGTGATTCTGGCCGCGCCCGGTGAGAAAAACTCCCAGCCGGGCTGGTCCCAGCGCAGCGTCACTTGCCGCATGGCCGCGGGACCACCGGGTAACAGCCAGCCTTTGTCGGGATCGGTGAGCGGCATTTCGAAGCTTGCCTTGCCGGTCATTCTTCCGGCTTTCTCAGCGATGATGAAATACGCGTCTTCATCCCCGACCCGGTCCTTGACGACACGCATTCCCCCTCCTTCGAATTTCCCAAGCACGGCAGGCGCTCGCAGTAACAGGAACCGGTCACCGGCATCGCCCCGCAGCGTGACGTCCAGCGTCCCGTGCAGGCGCCCTCCGTGGATTTGCCAGTTTATGGATCATCGACTCGGCCGGTTTCGCCGCGGGAGCGTTCTCGGCACGGGCGGTATCGCACGAGAAGCCTGCTAGGATGACGAGTGCGGCTGCCGCCTCGACGATCCCGGGCTTGCGCAAATCCCGGATTGCCTGGGAGATCCGGGGCAGCCACCAGATCAAGGCGACCAGTGCCGCGACCCCAAAGAAGATCGGGGCTCCACCGTGAATTAAAAGAAGCGACACGCCTATCAGCGCAACGCCGCAGGATTTCCACCAGTGGTCCCTCATAAACCACCCCCGGAGGACGATCATCGAGCCAAGCGCGAAAACGAGCCACGTCCCCCACCCCGTTCGCGCTTGCCACGGGGCCACGTTGCCAATCTCCACCGCCACATCGCTTCCGGCCGCCATCACCGGCACGGCATATTCGAGAACCGCCGAGCCCCTCCAACCGGAGACCGCGGCTGAGATGCCGATGCCGCCTGCAACCATGATGAAAGCAAACCCCAACAGCAGCGACAGGAACCGCGGCACTCCTGGCGTCGCCCAGATCCCGGAGAACACCGCGGCGATGCCTAACAAAAGCAATCCTCCGGCAGGTCGCGGATTTCTGGCCAGCCACTTCCAGCCGTTTTCCGCCAGGCCGCTGCCTACCAGTTCCGCCGTGCCTCCGCGGGGGACAAGTTGCCGGCCCTCATCACCGGTGACTTTCCACTCGCCGATGACTACCGGTGCTTCCAGCCGTGGGGCGCCGAGCCTCACCACCGTGGCCTTCGCCCCGCGGGCGCCGTAGCGCAGGCTGACCTCCACGGCTTCATTCGGATCCGTCTTCAGCGGAAGCGGAATCAAAGTGGAATCGCCATCCGCGCGGGCATTCACCGTCTGGCCGTTCACCTTCGCCTCCCACAATGCCGCACCGACGGGCAGAATCGTCCGCAAGGCGCTGCGGCCGCGGGACTTCACGAAAAATCCGGCATCGGTGATCCATTCGCCGTCGCGTGAGATCTTGCTGGTGAGTTCGAGGAAATCAATGGCCTGCTCGACGGTTTCACCGGGATTGAACCACTCGACTTTCATCCCGATCTTGAAATCGCGAGCCGTATATTGCCACGCTGCCAGAGTCGGCGCGGTGCTGAGCAGCCGGAACTCCGCGGGCAACTCGCTCACATCGATGGCGAGCAACGGACCCTCACTAACAGGCTTCGGGGATTTCACCTGAAGCGGGCTGACTACTTGGACATAGCCGCGCTCCGCCTGCACGTCGAGCGGGCGGACGTCACCCGGTGTCAGCTCGCCGCCGCGCGCGCTCATCGGCTGCTCGAAGGTGAGCAGGCCGGTGCCGGTGCCCAGGACCGGACTCGATAGCGGAACAATCACGGTATTCCCTTCACGCCGCCAATCGCGGCCGACGTTCTGGCCGGTCACCTCGATATTCCCAATGCCATCGGGCACGGAGATCCTCCACTCGCTGGCAGGCGCGCCGACGACGAAATAGTTGATCAGCACGCTGCCATAAGCCGCGCCCGCCTTGAGCGAGTAGAGATGGAACACGTCCGCCTGGACGCTCTGGCCGAGCGCTTCAATGGTGAGCCCGACCTGCCAGTCCCCCTCCCGCAAGCGGAACGCCTGCTGAAGTCCTGCGACTTTCTTCGGGAAAAAGGTGACAGGCACCTCGGCGACGCCCGCTGTCTTGCCCGCGACCAGGCGATAGCCCGCCGCGGCGACAGCGCCGATGTAGCCGCGGCGGGATTTCGCGCCGGGAAATCCGAGGGCCTGGAGATTCCATGGGCCGGCCTTGGCTGCTTCGTTCTTCTCCAGCCGCACGCTGACCAGTTGGCGATTCATGACCGACTGTTTGAAAATGATCTTGAGGCGGCGCTTGCCATCCTTCACCTCGCCGGCCACGGCGTAGTCCGCCACCTGCGCGCCGGTGACCGACGCCACCGCGTGATCGGCGGAAATCTCCATTTCCCACTCGCGCAGCGGAGCCTCGCGGATGTCGAGCTCGAGGTCCACTGACACCCGGCGGTCGGTCTCCGCTAGTTCGTAGACAGTGACCTCGGTCACGCCGACTTCGGGCAAAACATAGCTGCTTGGGAAAGCCGCGATTTCGAGCACGGCGCTGCCATAGCCGACGAATTTGCGGGGCTTCGTGTCGCCGACGGGCATGAGCCCGTCCGCTTTGACCACCCGCAGCTCCACGCCGGGGTCGGTGGCGGCCGTGACCGCCAGCGAGAATCCGGTGGCGGGGCCCGGGCCGGGCAGAAGCAGGCTCGCCGCATCCCGGCCGATCTTGAGGCGGGTCTTCACCTGAACCCGAAAATTCGTTAGATCAGTGCCAGGCTGGAGGATCGGGCGCACGTCGAGAAACCGCGCGCCGCCCTCACCGAACCTAACCGACCAATCGCGCAGGCTCTCGCCGGTCACGGCATCGACCTCGCCCGCACCGCTCAGGGCGAGGGCGAGAGTCTCGGCCTTCCCCTGGTGGATCTTGAAGTCGATTTGTTGCTCGCTGGTGATGGATTCCAGCCCGATCCGGGCGTTGACGTCCGCCGGTCACGGAGAAGAACAGCGGGGCTTCCTTCGGCTTGTCCCTCAACACCTCGCTGAGCGGGACAACCACGAAGCGCTTGTCAGGCTCCTCGGCGAAGGCGATTCCGACGAGCGCCATGAGCACAAGGATGCGTTTCAAAACAGTTTTCATGTGGACTGGTTTTCTATCACGACTTCCGGGTCGCGTGGGTAAAAGCTGTGTAAATTGGAGCGCTTACTCGTCTTTCATGATCGAGAGCTCCCGGATCACGCGCTCGGGGAATTTGGAACCTTCTTGAGTGACGTAGTCGTGGTCCCACCGCAAATGCACCAGGGCACCGGGTGTTAGCGTTGAAACAGCACCGTGGATCTCCGCGGAGACCTTCGGGTTTTTCAGGTTGTCCTCGATAAGGATCTGGAATTGCTCCTGCTTCGGGTCGCCGTATTCACCGGGCTTTTCGTAGCCGAGGTATTTGACGATGGCGAAGGTGGCGAGCTTGCCGGACTCGCCGCAACGGTCGGGGCAGAGGGACGTTAGTCCAAGGCATTGATGATCCTTCAAGCCCGTAAACCGCGCCACGGTATCATGGGAGGAAAGCAGCTGGCGCTCCTTCTTCGGCACGGGGGCCGCCTTTGCCTTCAGCTTTTTCTCCACGGCTTGCCGCCATTCCTTGGACCCGATGTCGGGTCCATGTCCGGCCTTGTCGCTGATTTGCAGCCGTCGGCCCAGGGCGGCTGCCCATTCATCACCTCCAATGTCGGGCCCGTGGCCCAGCTCGTCGGTGACCGGGTGGCGCTTCTCAGCCCACTTCGCCCACTCCATCCAATCCGCGGTAGGAGCTTCCGCGGCGACGACCGTCTCTTTTCCAGCGTCTTTCTCACTGCCTTGGATGGCAAGGATCGGCAGAAAAAGAGCCAGCAACAGGACCGGGCTAACATTCAGTTTCATGGATAACGTGGCTTTCATGGTTTGGTTTTTCAATCGTGGTTTCTGGCGCTCATCATTTCAAGGCGTCGATGACGCGGAGCATGTCGCCGACGCGGGGGCTGCCGGGGTAAAATTGCTTCACCTGCGAGGTCGGGCCGGCGAGTTGTTTGAAGTCGATGGCATCGGCAAGCGGGCCCCCCTTGAGCTTTTCGGCAGCCAGCAGCGAGAGTCCGGCGAGCTGCATGGAAGGCGTGGCGCGGTCGAAGGCCATGGCTTGGGACTCGTGGGGAATCGTCCAGCCGCGCTCGACCATTTCCTTGCTGGCGGCGTCGCGGAAACGGACGCTGACCTCGCCGATCTCGCCGGTGCCATCGGCGAGCGGCTCGACTTGATAGATCGCGACTCCGGCTTCCTCCGCGGCGAGTTCGGCGGCATCCACGGCGT
>JBFZFJ010000500.1:0-6885 GCA_041306405.1 Verrucomicrobiales bacterium
CGGTAAAACACACCCGAGGCGGCATCCTTGTCACATACCCGTGGCGTTCCATCGGGATTGCGCATCTCCTTGAGGATGGATGCCGTAAGCGGATCCTTGCCGATATAGTCGAATGTGCCGATTTCGGCATGCCCTTCCATGTTCGACTGCCCCGCCAGAATGAAGACCTTCAGTTTTCCTGAGCCCGCCTCTGCGGGGTGGGCGACGATACACCACATCAGCACGCTCATCAGTACAGTCACGGCTTTCGTCTGGTTCATCTTCGTTCTCATCATGATCGTGGTTTCCTTGTGATCATCAGAAAAGGCGGCGGCAGGCGTAGGGTTCCATTACGGTTGGAAGCTACCGATCCCATGCGCTTGACCGGATTCATGGCTTTCCTTTGCTGAGTTCGGCCAGCCGCTGGGGTACTTCGGCGAAGTTCAGTCTGTATGGCCAGATACCCATGGCCGCCTTTTCTTCGGCCGAGGATTCCTTCAGCCACGCCTGGATGGCGGTGGCCGCCTCGGTCGCCGCCTCCGGTGATGACGTGAGGCCCGAAAGCGCCATTTCTTGCAACTGTTTTTGCGTCCGCGCGGAATAGATCCCTTCGGAAGTCATCGCATAGGTCTTGCACAGCCCCCGCGCGAGCACGTGGGGGGTATCGGTGCCGCCCGGGGCGGCGAGCCGGGCCTGCGCCAGTTCCAGCGCCGCGTCGATCGCGCGGAACATGAAGGCGCCCCGTTTGCGGTAGGCGACTGTATCGAAGAACTCGCCCAGCGAGGCCGTGACCTGGCTGCTCTCAGGCCGGTCTTTGAATAGCTTGGCTGTCTCCCAGATCAGCAGCCAATGGGTCGTCGTGTTGCTCTCGAAATGCTTCGCAGCGGCAGCGGCTACTGCGAGCCGGTCGGCGGGTTCGGTGAGTCTCGCGGTGTCGGCAAACTTGCCGGACCGATCCAGGGGAGCGCGGCCGATGTTGCGGTCGCTCGGCCATACCAGCGACAGCGCGACGAGCCGTTCAGCCGGATCCTTGCTAGCGGCCAGTCGCAGCGCCTCGGCGCGCAACGCCGCGGGTTCGCCGCGGGTCTTCTTGAGCGCTGCCGACCAAGCCTTCAGCTCGGCGAGGGGTTCCGGTCGGGCCAGTTCGCCCCCCCCGTTCGCCATCCCCGCGACGGCCTTGTCGATGGCTGCGGCGGAGACCGGTCCGAGGCGATAGATCAGCCGCCGCAGATAGATGTTGGGGAACGTCCACGCCGGATGATCCGTGTCGGGCACCTTGGCAAAGCAGCGGGAGAGCCCCGCTACAAGCTGGGGAGTCTTCTCCACCTGGTCATCAAACTGGAGGTCGACACGTCTAGGCCGCCGGACATCATGCCATTGGAGAACATGCCCCGCGTGTCGGGCGACGTCTCGTCGAGCACAGCAGCGATCTCGGGGAGTGCGCCGCGCGCCTCGGGCGTCTTCGCCACGCTGGATAGGTTAACCATCGCATTGCCGAGTGCGCGGATATCGTTGTTGCTGAGCTTGGCGGCAATCACGGTCCGCAGCACCGGCACCATGAGTTCAGGCTGTCCCTTGAGTCGCGCAACGGCGGTATCGACCGCGGTCTCCCGGGCTTTGATGTCTTCCAAGCGGGCGATGCCCGTTAGGAGCTTCGATAACGCTTCCCCTTCTGCCATGGGAGTGGCGGCGCGTGCCAATGCCATGCCGACGGCCGAGTCTTCCGTCGCGATCCGTGCCGCCGCCAGCGTAGCCAACTCCTGTTGTGTGGTGGTATCGAGCAGTTTCCGCGTGTTCATCTCCGCGATGGCATCCCATGCGCCAAGACGGATGCCGGCATGCGTATCGGCGACGAGCTGTTTGACCAGAGGGATGGCTTCATCGCCGCTGCTGGCCAGAGCTTGGTAAGCTGTCTGAGCGCCCATCCAGTCTGGATAGGCGAGGTAGCGCGCGATCTCCTTCGCACTCTTTCCTTCGAAGAACCAGGCCACGCCCTGGCGGTGCTGCTCCCAGGTGCCGGACCAGCCATTTGTCCTGTTGTTGCCGTAATCCGCTTTGTGAAAGACGGGCTGCGTGCCGCCGGCTTGAGCTGGTGCAAAGGCTGTCTCGAGCGCGGTTGGTTTGTTGAGGGGGGCGCCAGCGATCCACTTGAGTGCCAGTTTGTTTTCACCTTTGCGCAGCAGGCTTGTGGCCTTTCGACCCAGTTGCAAGGTCTGCAACTCTTGTCGGTGGTTAATGACCTTGTGGAAGATGGCCACACAACTACCGTTCAGCCACAATTCCCCTGCCATTTGGGCGGGGACGGTGACCCTGCATTGCTCATACGCTTTTGGGTCATCCTTCAAGCTCAATACGGTTTCCGCCATTTCCGTCGCGGATTTGACGGGCGGCACGGTGACAGTGGACACATCCCACGCCACCTTTGGTGCCGGGGTAGCAGGCTGTGGCTTGGCCGCAACGTGTTGCGGCTGCGGAGTGGGCGCAGCCGGCAGGGAGGCCACGGGGAAGAGCGGTTTGGTGCCCTTGGAGGCACCGGCGATGCGCAGGCGTTTGTCTGCCATCGCAAAGGTCATGCCCACCGCGGCCGTGTTGCGGCCGTAGCGGTTCCAGGCGAGGTTTTTGAGCGAACCGTCGCGCTGGCGGGAAAGTTCGTAGAACCAGAGCATGTTGTTGGCGTATTTTTTATAGTCTTCCGCGGGTGCTAGGGCCGCGCCGACGCTCGACCATGCAATCGCGAAGATGCGTTCCGCGTGTCCGGCCATGCGTGAGCGATACAGATAGCTGGTGTGACGGGCGTCGCGGGTTGCGACGGCCTCTTCACCGAGTAGGTGGAAGAGCACAGCACGGGTGCAAACTTGGCCGTTTTCGTTCGGGGCCCCTCCTGTTGCATATCGGGCCACGCCCGGCGCGTGGTCGCCGTAGGCACCGTAGGAACCGATGAACCGGCCGGTCAATTTCACGGCCCGGGCCATGACCTCGGGGTCCACCTCCACGCCGCATTCCTCGGCGAGCACCAATCCGATGAAGCAGGACTGTCCCACGTTGTTCATGATGCCATACCCGCCCGGCACTCCATGACCCCAGCCACCGCTGCGGGTTTGATTTTTTTCCAAACCACGGACATGTCCACGGATGGCAGGCAGCACCTCCTGGTCGCCGGTGAGCAGGTAGTATTCGCACAACGAAATCAGAGTGTAGCCGGGGACCCAGTTATTGCCGACGGTCTCGTTCGTGGATGCCTTGCGCAGACGATCCCGGACGAGGGCGATGGATTGCTCATCGCCGCAGGCCATGAGGAACAGATCCATCCAGAACGTGTCGTCTCCCTCCTTCATCACGTGCGCCACAGCATCCGCGGCGATCTGGCGAGAGCGTTCGCATGCGTAGGGATTCGCTTCATCATAGGGGGCGGCGATGGGTAGCGTGATCGTTATGTCGAGCAATTTACCATCGCGGCCGACCTGCAGGATCAACTTGCCATTGAACGCCTTGGTCTGAGCCGCGGCGATCGCATAACCCATCGGCACACGAGGATCCTCCCACTCCGGAATCACCCGTCCGTTCACGGCAACAATGACATCATCGACCGCGAGTCCTCCCGCCGCGGCAGGAGTGTCGGGGGTGACGGCGGTCACTGTTAGTTCCGGCCGCCCTTCCATATCGATGACCTCCGCCCCGAGAATTCCCAACGGAAACGCCGCCACTGCGCGCGCGCGGCCGATCAACGTAACCTTTCCAACCTTGGCGGCAAGGGCCTCACGATCCGCCGGGGAGAGCTGCGCCGCTGGCTGGGAGTAGTAGGCTCTCCAGTCACGCTGCGTCGCCGCAAACTCGGCGGGCGTGGCGGTTTTACCCAAGACGCTCGACTCAAACACGTCAAACACGTCGGCTTGAGTGTTGCGAACCGCAGCGAGCGCTTCTTTCACCTCCGGGGCGAGTGTGGGGGCCGCGTGAGAGTGAATCATGGTGACTAGGAATGCTGTGGCCAAAGAGGCTCTGAGGCCGGTACGGTTTGCGTTACGGCGGTGGTGGATCATGGTTGGTAACTATTTTGAGATGGGAAAAGAAGGATGAAAGAGGGTTCAGTGAATCAACGGGAGGCGAGGGGATTCAGGGTGTTTTTTGCATCCCTGCCATGGCGGTGGCGAAGGCATCGCCGACGCGCACGAAGAACTTGCCGCTGCCGAGGTAGTGGAAGGGCTTGTCACTGCCTACAAGCTCCCAGACATACCGGTTTTTCACCCATCCGGTGTTATAGACCGCCAGCGAATCGAGCGCATACTCCGTGTAACTCTCTACCGCCACGACGTTGCCCTTGAATTCCGGTACGGCGGCGGCTGCGCGCTGGGCGAGCGAAACCTCGTTCTTGTCCACTGCCTCCTTGGATTCGGCCATGGAGGTCCCCAGGACGCCAATGACGAAGGGCATCTGCGGCGTCTTGTACTCGCTGCGGATATCCTTAATAAAGGCGACCATGTTGTCCTTGTAGTTCGCCTTGAAAGCGGGATCGAACTGGTCGTTGAAACCCTGGAACCAGACAAACCCGGCGATCTCATACCCAGCGGACGGATCATAGGCCGGGTGATTCTCCTTAAGGTTCTCCAGCACCTTGTGGACAGACTCGTTCATCAGGCGGTAGTTGAGGCCGGCGGCGTCCATGCTGAACGGCGCGGGTTGGCGCGGTTGGCGCGGCGCATTGGGTTTGCGCAGCTTCTTGCGTGTCTTCTCGTCGGCGGTCTTCATCTTTTCCTCGTAGGCCGCCAGGTCGGCTTTGTGCTTCTCCTGCGCCTGTGGAAAGTCCTTCACGGCTTGCTCATAGCGCTTCTGCGCTTCTTCCGCCTGAACCTTGGCCGCCGCATACTCCGGGGTGGTTTTGAAGTCGGGCCGAGACGGCGGGCGGAAATCATAGTTTAGCGACTTGCCGCCCCACGAGGTTTTGATCAGCAGGATCGGTCCGTCGATTTTTTCGGCCATGGAAAGACCAAAGCCGTATTCGGGACCAATTTTACTGCCATTGGCGCCGTTACCGACACCCAGTTTTCCGGACTTGCGGTTGCTGTCCGCAATCGAACTGATATAGACTCGGTCGGAAACGCTGCTCGCGGCGACGACATCTGCTTTATAGGCGTCTAGGGTCGCCTTCATCGGTGCGGCTTTGGCTTCGGCGGCCGCCTTTTGATTTGGATCGGTGATGGCCTTGAAGTTCGGGTTTCCGGCGCCACCGGTCAGTTCGTTGAGTTGTTTTGCCACGGCGATGGTCTGATCATATCGCTGCTTGGAAAGCTTGGCGTCCTTGCCGAAGACGAGTTTTGCCAACGCCTCGTCCTTGGGACCGTCCGCATTGAACAAGGTTCCTGCCGTTTGCGCGTTGGCATGGCCGACCATGTTGGACTGCCCGGCCAGGATGAATACCTTGATAGGCTTGGCATGGGAGATCGGCGAGAGGACACACAGCAGTGCTGCGGTTAAGATTACAGTTGGTTTTATTGTCATTTGTTGGTGATGCATCATGGAGATGATCCTGGGTGAGATGGGGGGGCTTGTGAGAATAGCGGGCTAGCGATGGCTGTCGCATGGTTTGCCAGCAGGGGGATGTTTTTGATCGATGTCTTCATCATTGTTTATTCCCTTGTTTGGATTCATTCTTCAAGTCTTTGGAGGTTGCCAACGCGATGACTCGGCCTTGATCACCCACGGCGTTGTAGAAATGATAGACCACGCCGTCGTGCTTCACCAACCAGGGCTTGTGAGCAAACGTCTTGTCCCAGGGCTCGGATGACTGGACGAGATCCGGACCAGTCCACTTCGTCCAGTTCACGAGATCGGTTGAACAGGCAAAGGTGTCGAATGCGCCCGGACGCCAGAAAGCCCCGAAGTAGAACATCACCCAGAGATCCCCTATCTTCACCACCTGCGGATCGCCGGTGATGCCGTTTTGCTTGTCTTCGCCATTGGCCACGACGGAATCCTTGCCGTAGCGCTTCCAGTGAATCATGTCATCTGACACGGCCATGCCGATCTTCTCGTAGCCGCCTTTGATTTTTCCGTTGTAATACATCACGAACGGTGACCCGAGCGTCTTGGCTTTGTCCCAGATGATATTGCTCTTGTAGAGCGTCACCTTCTCGAAGGGACGGACATCGGGCTGGTCGCGGTGCAGCACCGGGTTTTCCGCGAGGGACGTCCATTCGCGCGCTTCGGTGGGTGTTTTTGTCCAAGCCAGGCCGATCGCGAGCGGATCGGTCTCATAACCTTGGAGTGCTCCGCCGAGAAAAGACATCCAATACTTGCCGTCGTAGGTCTCCAACTCATTGCTCCCGCCCCAGGTCGTATCGCACAGCGCGAGGTAGCCGGCCCGCTGCCAGCGATCCCACCCATCAGGGCGGAAGCTCAGAATTTCTCCCAGTTTCTCCCACTTCAAGAGATCGGCACTCCGGGCGAGACAGGTCTCATAGCCAACGTTCCCGGTGATGGTGATATAGACCATATACCACTGGCCATCCTTCTGGAAGACGCTTGGGGAATCGACCAGCTGGTTCGCTTCTCCGCGAATGACGACCCCATACTTGAAGGGTGTTTTGACCTCTTCATAGACTTGCTTCATTCGCTCGAGGGGGACGGCTTTGCTGTCTTTGGTGAGATCGGGGACTTGTGAGAAAAGCGGGCTGGTGAGGCCCATGGCGAGTGCGGCCAGCAGGCCGATGGTTTTGATCGATGGTTTCATGATACAAGTTCTAACGGAAAAGGATTACTTCAACAGGCTCTTCATACCCTCGCCGGCCGCTTCGCCGATCAGAAAGTAACTCTCCGCGTTGGCATACCAGTGATGACCATGCGTGGGACAGGGCGAGAGTTCTGGCGGCCGGGCAAAATCGGTGGTCTTGATGAACAAAGCATTCTTGATCC
>JBFZFJ010000501.1:0-5059 GCA_041306405.1 Verrucomicrobiales bacterium
TTTTAAATCTACCTCAGCCCGAGAAACGCCGGCTACTTTTCTCAGAGGGTGCGATTTCGGACATCCCACTCTCACTCCACAGCATTTCTCCCCTGCCCGAAGTTGAGCTACCCAAGCCACCTCAGGAAATCGAGGACCGTAAAGGGGAAGTCAGGCGAATCACCAAGCGGCTGCTCGCCATCATTGAGGATCACCGAGTATCCGCCCTAAGAATGTCGATCCAGCTCGATGTCGCGGCGCTCCACCAAGTAATCCTCGCACTGGAAGCGGAAACCCGCCGCGAAGATCCGGTAGGGATACTAGCAGATCCAGATGAAATCCGCAATTACGTGCTCACCTCACTCTACGAAGAACTGTTAGCCGAGCCCAGCAATATTCTCCACACCACCCACATCGCCGAGGACGTTGTCCGCTACGAGGCGATGGAAGTCGCATTCTGGCAGGAGTGCATCGCCGCCTTGAGACAAAAATTGCTCCCATGATTTTCTCTCCACGCACCAGCATCGCTCAAGTCGAGGAAGGTAGCGAACTCGCTCCGAAGTTCGACGCTCTCGGCTGTCTGCCTTGCATCACCCTGCACGCGGAGACTCGCGAAGTCTTGATGCTCGCCTTCATGAATCAAGAGGCGCTGGCGCTCACGGTTCAAACCGGCCTCGCCCACTACTGGTCGCGCTCACGGCAGCAGCTTTGGAAAAAGGGTGAAACCTCCGGCATGTTTCAACACGTCCGCCGCATGCTCATCGACGATGACCAAGACTGCGTCGTCATTGAAGTCGATCTAACTCCGCCCACCGCAGGTGGAAATGAAGCATCCTGCCATGTGGGCTATCGCAGTTGTTTCTATCGGAAAATCCCATTGCACTCGGATACGGCGGCACCGGTCCCTTTGAAATTTACCGAGCGCGAAAAATCCTTCGACCCACTCGTCATCTACGGAGACACCCCGAACCCCACCCAACTCTAAATGCACACCTTCACCGATTTCGACGAATGGCGCCAAGCCATCACCATCCGCTGTGGCCTCACCCTCAGCCGTGACTACTGCGCCGAGCGCATCGCCGCACTGCGCGATGACGCCGTCACCTCCACCCGGAATTTCATCGAAACCTATGGCGAGAACTATCGTGAACTCGTGATTTCCTGGTTCGAACAAGCATACAACGAAGCCTCGTGATCGGCCACTCTTTCCAAGCCCTCGCACCGCTGCCGGTGGTCGTGAACTATCGGCCGCTCGTCTTCATTACCGGATTTCTCGGTGCGGGAAAGACCACTTTCCTGCGCGACCTGCTAGGCCAGGTGAAATCTCAAAACCTCACGGCAGATGTCATTCTCAATGACTATGAAAATGCTGCGCTTGATGCGGAAACGCTGCACGGCAAGGCGGAGTCCATCGCCGAGCTGGCTGCAAGTTGCGCGTGTTGCGATGGCTTGACTGATCTCGTCCGGCTCGCCGTCACCGCCCAAGCCACCCGTAGTTCCGTGCTCGTCGTAGAGCTCAACGGCACTGCCGATCCGCTGCCTTTGCTGGAAGCATTCACCCTGCTTGAGAGCAAGCTCCACTTCCGCCCGCGTTGGCAAGTCTGTGTGGTCGATGCCCGTCACTTCGGAAAACGCAAGGAATTCTCCGCGCTCGAAATCCTGCAACTCCACACGGCGAGCCATTTCGTCATCAGCCACACTGCCGGGGTGGATCGCCCGGCCCTCGTCGAACAGATTCGATCCATCAACCCCCATGCCACCGAGATCACCGCCGCCCGGCTTTCCAGTCATCTCGCAGAAAACATCGCCGCCATGCGGCCTTCAGTTTCGTATGGGCAGCAGGAAGACGTAAAGCTTCCTCACCGCCACGGTCACGCCCTCGCCCACGCCTTCACCGGCTGCCAAATCATCCTGCCTCCACGCGTCCACCAAAAGACCATTCTCGGCTGGCTTCGCGCACTGCCGGATTCAGTCTATCGCGCGAAGGCACTCGTTTCCCTCGTGGATTCGCCGGATGTCCGTCACCTGTTTGAGCGCGTCGCCGGGGACATCATGCCGGAACCGCTGGAGGTTCCAATCAGCCAACGCGTTCCGCCATCCGCCATTCTCATCGGCCCAAAGTTGGATCCCACCGCTTTGTTAGAACTCAGTCACCTGCATTTCGGACCTTTAGCAAAATTCCCGGAAGAGCCATCACCGCAAGCTGTCCACACCCATGCCTGAACTCATTCCCATCGTCATCGTTTCCGGCTACCTAGGAGCAGGGAAAACCACGTTTTTGCGAGAAATCATCCCGCAGCTTGTCGGGTCACCACGCCCGCCTTACGTCATTCTCAACGATTTCTCGAATGCGGAAGTGGACTCAGCCCTGCTCCGCCAAGTCGCGCCAGACGTGAGCCCCATTTCCGGCGGCTGCATCTGTTGTGATTCCTCCACCAGCCTGATCAAAGCCCTCGAAGCAATCCCCGAAGACCTCGATCCCATTGTCTTCATCGAGGCAAACGGCACCACGGACCCGTTCCCACTCATCGAGCTACTCACTCTGGACATCGCCCTCGCCGAGCGCTTCGGCCCAGTCTATCAGATCACCATCGTCAACCAGTCCCGCTGGCAAAAACGGTTTTTCTCTTGGGATAAAAAAATCGAGCGCGCGCAAGCCGCCACTGCGAGTCACCTCCTCACGAACCGCAGCGAGAAGGCCTCCGTCAAACAGCAAGCACGAGTCAACACCGACCTCCACGCGCTCAACCCGAACGCCGTCCGCACCACGGCCGCAGAGTTCATCACGGAATTGCTCGCGACTTCCAGCGAATCCACCGCCGCTCTGAATCCTGCTGAACCCATCGGCCACGCCCACCATCATCTCGCCCTACGCTTCGACTTACCGCCCATGCGCGAAGACATTCTCGTGCGCTGGCTGCGGTCCTTCCCGCCCGAAGTCTTACGCATCAAGGGCCTCGTCCGCCTGCTAGATGATCCCACCGACGACGCCTGCTTCTTCCAACGCACCGATGACGAGTGGGGAAATCCCAGTATCATTAAGACCTTTATGCCGGAGGGCGCGGAGCCCTGTGCCGTCTTCATCGGCAATGGCATGGATGAGGTGAAAATCGAAGCCTCACTCAAGACGTTTCTCTATCAGGCGTCTGCTGCGGCGTCTTCTTCTTATAGCGGAGTCCCTAACATCGGGGGATTCCTCGCCAAGCGCCACAAGTGAACCCCGCATCCGGAACCTCCGCAACTCACATGCGCATCAACCTCATCACCGAGACTTCTCGCAGCGAGGCGATTGACGGCTTCTGCACGGATAAGAAAAACACCCGTTTGCAGAATAGCGGCAGCTTCCCTGATCCATGGCCTGCAACATCAAGGTCATGCGCTGAAGCAAGTTCATCAATCCTCTTTGAAACCAAAACATGAATCAGCCGCCATCAGCTACCATCCCGAGTCCGGCCTTCCGGTGCGGCGTGTCATCAGAGGCGGCTACGCTCCCATCGGTCTGCCTCGCGGGAACGAGCTGCCTGTTACCGCTTCCTCAAATGCGTGCGTTCACACCGGCGACGGACCGTGCTGCGCCTAATCTAGCTATCTACAATATCTCATTCCTTCCATTACCATGACCCCGAAACCATCCCTTCTCGGCCCCTTTTCTGCCGCAACTTTGATCGCCCTTCTACCATCATTCAGCTACGCTGTCGAAGCCGCTCCCGATTCCACGCTTGATCCACTGGTCGTCACCGGGACCCGCAGCGCGCGCCGACTCAGTGAGGTCCCAGTCCGCACCGAGGTCGTAGATCGTGAAGAAATCAAAAAAAACCAAAGCCGCTCACTTGCCGACGCAGTGGAATGGACGAATGGCGTGCGAGTTGAGAACGATTGCCAGAATTGCAATTTTCAACAGGTCCGCATGTTAGGACTGCCTGGAAATTTCACCCAGATCCTAGCAGACGGGAGGCCTTCACTCTCATCACTTGCGGCGGTTTACGGAGTGGAGCAAATCCCAGTCGCGCTCATTGATCGTATCGAGGTCGTTAAGGGCGGCGGATCTGCGCTCTACGGGCCAGGAGCCATTGCAGGAGTGATCAATGTCATCCCGCGCACGCCCACAGAATCTGGCGGCTATCTGAAATACGGCTGGGACTCGATGGGCGGCAAACCGAACAGCCTGTTTGAAGCGGGAGCGGACTACGTTAACAAGGACGGCACAGGCGGTATCACCGTGTTCGGACAATCTGCGGAAACCTCGGCCGTGGATTTAAATTCGGATGGGTTCAGCGACATATCGCAGCGCGAATCATGGTCCACAGGGTTTAGAGCGTTTTTCGAACCGACTGCGAATTCAAAACTCACTATTGACTACTTACTCAGCAACGAAGACCGCCGCGGCGGAGATCAGCTCAATCGCCCAGTGACGGAAGCATTCATCGCTGAAGCCGCGCAAAGCGAAATGCACGTAGGTGGCATCCGCTGGGAACAGGAAGTGAATGACCGATTTGATTATGAACTCAATCTCAGCGGAACCTACACCCAGCGCGATACTTACTACGGATCCGGCCAAGATCCGAATGCTTTCGGGAATTCGGAAAGCCCCGTGATCTACATCGACCTCACGGGAAGATATGCGATCCAACCCGATCTAAAAGCGACCCTAGGAATCCAATATCAATATGAAGATCTGGAAGACGAGCAACCCGCCTACAATCGATTTACGAATCAAACGGTGAGAAACACCGGATTGCTCAGCCAGCTAGAGTGGGATTTTGCGCGGAAGTGGAACCTCGTCGCCGGAACCCGCGTGGACTTCAACAGTGAAGTCGAAGACCCCATCCTTTCCCCTCGCTTGGCACTCAAATACAGCCCGGTGGAAGATGTGGCCGTCCGTGCCGCCTACTCATCGGGATTCCGTGCGCCTCAGGTGTTTGATGAAGATCTCCACATCACCCAAGCGGGAGGGCAAGCGCAAGTCATTCGTAACGCACCCGGCTTGAAGGAAGAAAGTTCACAGAGCATCTCGCTGGGTGCCGAGTGGAAACCCTCGTTCTTCGGTGAGGCACTGCCACTCACGGAAAAAGTCGCTGCC
>JBFZFJ010000502.1:0-8228 GCA_041306405.1 Verrucomicrobiales bacterium
TTTTCAGGATTGGTGGTGAGGAAATCAGTGCGCTCCAGCTTGAATCCCGCGCCGTCCATGGCGGGCTGGTAGCCGAAAATCACGTTCCGCGCGGCCTCGCAGGAAAGCAGCGTTCCGGCGAATTTCTCGCCCAGCGCGCCGTTTTCATAGAATGCGATGCCCGTCGGCGAGCCTCCGCCGTAAACGTCGCCAGAGGGCATGGTGCCGGGGTTTTCCTGTCGCCAATGCGCGGTCGGCGTGTCCTGGCCCGGGCGTTGGTCGGCTTGCCAGCTGCGGGTGCCGTCATTGGAGAAAAAGCCCGCGTTGCCGTGCTCAAGCACGTGGCTGGTGCGGCAGGCCGGCGGGTCGTCGTTGTCGTTTTGGAAGACGTAGCCGCGGGAATTGATCGTTTGCTCGAAGGAATTCCGGTAGCCGTTGCCGATGATTTCCGCGTGGGTGCCGTCCGGGTTCATCCGCACGGTGAAGCCGCCGACGTAGGTGAATCCGTCGCCGCTGGTTTCGCCGGACGCCGACTTGGTATCCATCGGCCACTCGCCGCCACCGCTTTTATAATAGGTGCTGCCGATGGGGAATTTCTTGCCGGATTGGTCCGTGAAAATCCCCCCGGTGTTGCCTTGGTTGAAATACCATTTTCCGTCCGGCCCGGCGGTGAGGGAATGCAGCGAGTGGTCGTGGTTTTTCCCGTTGAAGCCGGTGAGCAGGACTTCCCGGGTGTCGCCGGACGCGGGATCGAATTTCCCGTCGCGATTCGCATCGGTGAGCTTGAGTAAATGCGGCGGCTGGGAAACGACGACGACATTGTCAAAAACCGCGATGCCTAGCGGAGAAACCAACTCCGGATCCTGCCAGAAGACCTTGGAGCTGTCGGATTTCCCATCGCCATCGGTGTCCTGTAAAATCACGATCCGGTCACCTGCGGGCTGACGCGATGCCTTGCCGCGGTAGGCGACGCCTTCCGCCACCCAGACGCGGCCGAGGTGGTCGATGTCGATGTTCGTCGGGTTGAAAAGCGCGGGCGAAGCGGCCCAGGGGGTGATTTCCAGCCCTTCCGGCAGGACGAATGAGCCGAGCGGCATCGCAGGCGGTTCCTGATTGGGGGACCAAGCGTGGGCGGATGGCAGCGTCGCGAGGATGAGAAATCGGTGGAGGAACTTCATGAGCGGACGCTATTACGGAAAGCCAGATCATGCGCTATCACCATTTTCAGCCCCGCTTTGACAAGCCACAGTGCGTAGGCTATCCCAAGCGGATGCGATCGCTGATCAAGCACGTCCTCAAACGCACCGAACCCACCGCTGACCTTCACGTCGCGGGCTGGGTGCGCACCCGCCGCGACTCCAAGGCGTTTTCCTTCCTCGAACTCAACGACGGCACCTGCCTCGGAAACCTCCAGATCGTCGCCGACGCCGGGATACCCGGCTATGACGCGATTTCCAAAATGAACACCGGCGCGTCGGTCGAAGTGCGCGGGAAATTGATCCCGTCCCCCGCCGCCGGGCAGCTTTGGGAAATGCAGGCCACGTCGCTGAAGCTGCTAGGCGAGGCGCCCGAAGATTACCCGCTCCAGAAAAAAGGCCACGGCCCGGAATTCCTCCGCTCCATCGCCCACCTCCGCCCCCGCACCAATCTCTACGGCGCGGTTTTTCGCATGCGCAGCCGGATGGCCTACGCGGTGCACAGGTTCTTCCAGGAGCGCGATTTCATCTACGTCCACACGCCCATCATCACCGCCAGCGACTGCGAGGGAGCCGGGGAAATGTTCCGCGTCACGACGCTGCCGGAAGACAAAATCTCCAAGCCCGAGGAGGACTTCTTCGGCAAGCGCGCCTTCCTAACCGTCAGCGGCCAACTCGAAGGCGAAACCTTCGCCTGCGCCCTCTCCAACATCTACACCTTCGGCCCCACCTTCCGCGCGGAGAATTCCAACACCTCGCGCCACGCCGCCGAGTTCTGGATGATCGAGCCGGAAGTCGCGTTCTGCGATCTGGAGGGAGACATGGATCTCGCCGAAGCGCTGGTGAAATACCTCGTCAAGGAAGCACTCGAAAACAGCGAGGGCGACCTGGCGATTTTCGAAAAGTTCGTGGACAAGGGACTCCGCGAGCGCCTCGAATTCGTCGCCAGCCGGCCCTTCGAGCGGATCACCTACACCGCGGCGGTCGAGCTGCTCAAGGCCAGCGGCAAGACCTTCGAATACCCGGTCGAATACGGACTCAACCTGCAATCCGAGCACGAGCGCTGGCTCACGGAAGAGCATTTCAAGGCGCCCGTGACCGTTTTCAACTACCCGAAGGAAATCAAACCGTTCTACATGCGCCTCAACGACGACAACAAAACCGTCACCGCCATGGACGTGCTCGTCCCCGGCATCGGCGAGATCATCGGCGGCAGCCAGCGCGAGGAGCGGCTCGACATCCTGTTGGAGAATTTCTCCAAGCACGGCCTCGATCCGGAAGCCTACGACTGGTATATCGACCTCCGCAAATACGGCAGCGTCCCGCACGCCGGCTTCGGCCTCGGTTTCGAGCGGATGCTGATGTTCGTCACCGGCATGGCGAACATCCGCGACGTGATCCCGTTCGCCCGGACTCCCGGACACTGCGAATTTTAACAGAACATGATTCTCATCGAACAAAAGCCGCTGATCTCCCGCTACCGCCTCAAGGCGCGCGGTTTTCTGAATTCCATTTCCAACAGAAGCAGCTTCGAAGGCGCGCTCATCCAGATCGACGGCGGCTACGGCTGCATCCATCCGTGGCCGGAGCTGGGAGACCCCACGCTGGAAAAATGCCTCGCCGATCTGGCGGGCGCGCGCCGCTGGCCCATCGTCCGCCGCGCCATCCGCTGCGCCGAATACGACCGGGAGGCGCGCTCGTTCGAGAACTCGTTGTTCGAGGAAATGGAGGTGCCAGTCAGCCACGCCACGCTCGCCAAGGCCGACGCCGCGGAAGTGGCGCGCGCCGTGGAGGCGGGATTCACCACGGTGAAACTCAAGGCCGGGCGGGATCTATCCGCAGAGATGAAATTCCTCGAAGCGATGGCGCTCGAATTTCCAGCGCTCCAGTGGCGGCTCGATTTCAACGAAGCGCTGAGCTCCGAACAAGCCGCGGAATTCCTGCTAGCGTTCGGCGAGAAAACCCGCGCCGCCATCGATTTCGTGGAAGACCCCTGCCCGTTTTCCGAAACCTCATGGACCGAGCTGCGCCGCAAAACCCGCGTCAAGCTCGCGGTGGACCGCGAGGCCACGCCGCTCTCGGCCGCCGCGCAAGTCATGGTGATCAAGCCGGCGGTGGACGAGCCATTCCTGCTAGGCGAGGCCGCCATCGCCCACAACCAGCGCGTCGTGATGACCAGCTACATGGACCACCCGGTCGGCCAGGCGTTCGCCGCCTGGGAAGCGGCGCGGCTTGAGTTGCAATTTCCCGGCTTGGTCGGCATCTGCGGATTGCAAACGCACCACCTTTTCGAACCCGACGAATTCGCCGAAATGCTCGGTCCGTGGTCGCCTGAATTCAAGGTGCCCGACGGCCTCGGCCTGGGATTCGACGACCTGCTAGCCGCCCAGCCATGGACGCGTCTTTACTAACCAGCGCCGCCTTTTGGAGTGACGAGACACCCGCGTTGCCGGGGATTCCCGAGCTCGCCGGGCAGGTGCTTTTCGAAACATCCGGCAGCACCGGCGATCCGAAGTGGATCGCGATTTCGAAACAAGCATTGCTCGTCTCGGCAGCGGCGGTGAACCGGCATTTGGGCGTCACCGGAAAATCCTGTTGGGGACTCGCCTTGCCGCCGCACCACGTCGGCGGCTTCGGCGTGGCAGCCCGCGCCTACGAAACAGGCTGCGGATTCCGCGACTTCGGCCGGCCGTGGGACGCCGCCGCGTTTCGCGAATGGCTTGCGCTTCATAAAATCACCCACACCTCGCTGGTGCCCACGCAGGTCCACGATCTCGTCAAAGCGGAACTAACCGCCCCCGCATCGCTCGTTGCGATCGTCGTGGGCGGCGGGCTTCTCGACGCTTCCACCGGGCAGGCCGCCCGCGACCTCGGCTGGCCGGTGCTGGCGAGCTACGGGATGACCGAAGCCGCTTCACAAATCGCCACCCAGGAACCCGGCCAACTGAAAGCGGCCTATCAGCCATCGCCGATTCCCCTGCTGCCGATCTGGGATGTCCGGCTCACGCCCGAAAACCTGCTCGCGATATCCGGCCCCGCGTTGTTTTCCGGATATGTTTCCGGCGGGCAATTCATCCCCCGCGAGACGGACTGGCACATCACCGCGGACCGGGTGGTTCTTGAAAACAAGACGATCACTCCGCTTGGCCGGGCGGATGCGCTCGTCAAAATCCTCGGCGAGCTCGTCGATCCCGAGGCCGTCGAGCGCGAGCTCGTTTCGATTTCCGAAGGGCGGCTCACCCCCGGCACTTTCGCCATCATCGCCATCCCGGACGAGCGGGCCGGCAGCGCGCTGGTCCCTGTTTTCGAATCCTCCGTGAACTCCGAAGCCGCCGAAACCGCTCTATCAATCTACCAAAACAGAGCGCCAGGCTTCCGGAGATTGACGCCTTTGGCGGTGGTGGAGAAACTTCCCCGAAGCGAGCTCGGCAAGCTGCGACGGAACGAGCTGGTGGAGATCTATTTGAACCAAATCACCCGCTGATCACAGCGCGCCCCGCTCGGCACGCCTGAGCAGGACTTGATAGCGTTTTTCCAACAGCACCGCGCGTTCCTCGTCGCCCGCGGCCCGGTAGTAGCCGCAGATCATCTTGTAGATCGAAGACTCCGTTTTCGCGCGGAACCAGTCCTTGGTCCCGGTTTCCACCACGCGCTTGAACGCCAGCTCGATGTCGCGTGCCGCCTTGTGGGCGAGCTCCGGATCGTCCTTGAGAAATCCAAAGTAGTCGTCCGCCATCATTTTGAATCCGGTGATGCTGCCGCCATATTTCCGCAGGGCGGTGTCATAGAGGTTGCTGATGTCCTTTTTGGCCGCCGCGTCGCCCCGCTTGTGAATCAGATCGGCCTCGCGCTTGAGCGACTCGGCGACGAGGTCCATCTGCTCGCCGGAATTCCGTTCGATCCTGCGGCGCTCGCGCCCGAGCGTCCTTGAAGCATCACCTTCTTCACCGTATGGGAAAATATATTCGCTCTCCGCCTTAGCCGCCAGCGCGGCCATCCGGGGGTTGTCCTTGAATTCCTGGCGCATCGCCTTGGCGAACGACTTCCATTCCTCCAGATTGCCCGGCTTGGCGGGCTCGCCGGCGAGCTTTGTTTGCTTCTGTAGCAAAGCATACAAAGCAGCCCACGTTTCGGTGAACGAGGGTCCGAGTTGATTGGCGAGCCGCACCGCCTGGGCCTGATTGTCGTCCTTGCCGGCGGCCCCGAAATAGTCAGCCAACCAGAGATGGCGCATTATCGATAGAGTCGTCACCGGGCTCTGGTGGGCGCGGTCGCTCCAAAGCCCGACTTCCTGCTCCGTGATCGAAGCGCCGGTCTGGGGATTGCCGGTCATGCCCTTGGAAACCCGGCCGATCCTACCGATGCCGGTGGTCCACTCGTCCGCCTGGATCTTGATTCCCACCCAGGCGTGGGGGCCCAGATTGGTTTCTCCAGCGAAGGTCATCGCCGGAATCCCCTGGGCGCGGGCCGTGTTGGTGCAGAAATAGGACTGATCTCCGCAGATGCCGCCCTCCTTGAGTATCTCGGAAAACGAGTATTCCTTGTAGGGATTGAGCCCCTCGACGGCGCGCTCCATCAGATACTCGATCATGCCGTAGGCATTCCCCCAGTGCTTTCGGCTGAGATGCATTTTGTCCAGCGACCACTCAAGCTCGGAGGTGGAAACCGGCGCGCAAACAACCCATACCAGATCACGCGCGGAACTGTGGTGCACCGGCGCGGCCAACTTGCCTTTTTCGTTCTTCTCGATAAACCACATGTAGCGCGGCAAGGGCTCGACCGCGATTTGCCCGGCGTAAGGTCCGGCGACGGGATTGGAAATCGTCACCTCCCGGTCGAACACCACCGCGCAGGCCAGCGCGAGCGGAAAATATTTCTCCATCATGCCAGTCGTGTTAGGCCAAGCCTCGATGAGGAATTTCAACACCTTGCCGCCGTCATCCCCGGGCTTGATAGTCAGCAGGAACTCCTCCATCGCCCGGGTGTTGTAACAAAGCCAGGTGAGCATCTCGCCGGAGTAGCTGTCGGTGACATGCTCTGAGATTTCCCGCTCCGACAGGTGGCCAAGCAGTTGCCAGCGCAGGAAGGCCTGGTAGAAAACCGGCTCTTTCCAGACCGCGTCGAACCGGTTCAATCCCTGGTCTTTCGCCAGCTGCACCATCCCGGGATCCATGGACTTCGCGAGCAGTCCGCGGTAGGCGTTCCATGCCTTGCCCTCGATGGCGCGCAAGAAGAGATCCTTGTCTCGCTGGATCGCGTTCCCCCGCCGGGAATCGAGACCGCTGAGAACGAGCGCCGCCTCCTTCCCTAGCAGCTCAGCTTCGGTCGCATTGACAATGACGGCCTCCTGCGGCGCGGCTGGCTCGGCCTGCGTCGGCAGGGAGGGTTCGGGCACCACCTTCGCGGCCTCCGGAATCACTTGTTTTTCCGCTTCCGGCGGAGTTACCGTTTCAACTTTGTTAGCAGGTTCCGGCATCGTTTCCCGAACCACCGCAACCGGTGCTCGCGGCGCTTGTCGCGATAGTTCCAAGCCCACGAAAACCGCACCGATCACGATCACGCCGATGATCAACGATTTCCACTGGCCCGCCCCTTCATTTCCGCGCCGCGACTGGATCGCCACCGATTGACTGCGGGCCGCCGGGATCGCGGACGGCCGTTTTGCAGGAACGGACGGCTTCTCAACCGGATGAAAATCTCGCTTCATGATAGGATCGAAAAATGATGTCGCGGCCGGACAGTCCGGCTTCTTACCGCTGATAAATAAGGCGAAGTCATCCAGCTTGCAATCCAGTTTACCGGTCGGGCTTGCTGGATTTTTCACCCCGTGGAAATTTCCAAATTGGGGGTTGTCATCCCGCCGCGCATGAGGATAGTAAGCGTATCTTGATTAAAGCGATCAAAGTTTCGAGGCCACGATTTGGCACTGCGGATGCCGGCGACGGGCCGGGGTTCCGCTCCCCGTCACCCGTCAAAACACCCCGCAAAGTCACCCACAACGATGATTCATCGCACCGAGGAAGGTCAGTCCGCATTGTTTGAAGAAATTCCAGAAAACGGAGGTGGCACTCGAAAGAAGCGAGCGTGCGGCACTTCCCCCATCGCCAGCGATTTCGGCCTCACGGCGCCCTCGCAGCTCGTGAAGAACTACGTGCTCGACACCAATGTCCTCCTGCACGACCCGGCTGCCCTCGAACGCTTCAAGGAAAACCACCTTTGCATCCTCGTCGATGTGCTGGCCGAGCTCGACAAGTTCAAGTCCGAGCAAACCGAGCGCGGTGCCAACGCCCGCCGCGTCCACCGCCGCCTGACCGAGATGTTCTCCTCTTCAGAACAAGTCACCCATGGCGTGACCACCGAAGGCGGCGGCACCGTGCGACTCGTCATTTACGATCCCGCAAGCTGCCCGAAAAACTCGGACCAGCTCAACCGCTTCCACCGGGTTTTTCCCGACCGCGAACGCGTCGATCACCGGATTCTAGCCGCCTGCCTGCTGCTGATGCAGTATAACAAGGCTCCCGTCGTCCTCGTCACCAAGGACATCAACATGCAGCTCAAGGCCCGTGCCGTCGGGATCGAGTGCCAGGACTATCTCAACGACAAGGTCGATGCCCGCGAGGTTTCAAACTACGAGGTGCGTCGTGTCGAAGTCGATCCGAGCGAGCTTCATCGCTTCGCCAGCACCGGTGATCTCCCGGTCTCGGAGGACCGCATCCAAGGCGTGGCGGTGAACGAGTATGTTTTGTTAGGCGCGGGCGAGAAACAAACCATCCCCGCACGGCTCTCGGCGGACGGCCGCTTCGTCCGACTCAATATTCCCGAGGTTTTGAAAATCCCCGACGGCCAGTCGCTCAAGCCGCTCAACCTCGGCCAGCGCTGCCTCATCGACGCGCTTCTCAACCCGGACATTTCGCTTGTCACCTGCTACGGCCACGCCGGCACGGGCAAGACGCTGGTCGCCGTCGCCGCGGGTTTGCACGAGATGTTCAACCGCAAATACAACGGCATCACTGTCAGCCGGCCGGTCGTCTCGATGGGCGATCAGCTCGGTTT
>JBFZFJ010000503.1:0-2998 GCA_041306405.1 Verrucomicrobiales bacterium
GTCACAGAAGGGCAATCAGGTGGTGATGAAGAAAACCGCCAAGGGGCGGTTCCGACGGACGCTGCAAGCGATCAAGGAATGGGGGATGGAACACCGTCACCTGCCCATGAAGGAGCAGCAGCGCAAGCTCAACGAGAAGCTGCGTGGTCATGACGGCTACTACGGAGTCACTGGAAACATCCGCATGCTGTCACGGCTGCGGTATGAAGTGGCAAAGTTGTGGCGTAGGTGGCTACAGCGGCGCAACCGAAGCAGCAGCCCGAACTGGGAACAGTTCCAGGGCATGTTGCGTGTCTTCCCCTTATTTCCTGCTCGCATCCTACACTCCAAAATGCAATGAAACCACAACCCCGAGGAACCGGATGCGTTAATTGCGCTCGTCCGGATCAGTGGGGGGCGTCGTCCGGCCTTCGGGCCGGGCGGCCCTATCCCGGAAGCAATCACTGATGCGGCGATCGGTTTCCTCGACAAGACCAAGCGCGACACTCCATTCCTGCTGTATTTCTCTTACTATACCGTCCACGGCCCGCTGATTGCGCCGCCCGCGCTGGTGGCGAAATAGACGGAGAAAGCCAAGGACTTCAAAAACGAGAAGAACGAGTTCCTCAACCCGGCGCGGGCGGGGATGGTCGAGAGCCTGGATACCAGTATCGGGCGGAAAGAGGTGAATGCCCAGATGCCGACCCCGAATCCGCGCTACGACCCTGCCAAGGACGGGGGAACCAAGAAAAAATCCTCCGCCAGGAATTGAGCGCCAGCGGGAGGATGTGACGCCTCAACCCGCAATCAGCGAAGGATTAGCCGCAGCCGCCGCGTATCCTTTTTTTCAAAAAGGAAGATGATTTCCTCCCGCCTGATTTCCCGCGACTCATGAACCGAAGACAATTTCTCGCCAGCACGATGCTTGCCGGCACCGCGGCCCTCACTCGCGCCAGGGCCAACCCGGCGCCTCCCGTCCTCGGCCATGGCGACTTCCGCTACCGGATCGTTCCCGGCTGGGGCGTGCTCGGTAAAGACACCCCCGTGATGAACTGCCATGGCATCGTTGAGGACGATGCCGGCCATATCGTCCTCCTAACCGACGAGGTGCGGAACAACGTGATCATTTACGACAAGGACGGGAAGCTCGTGCAAAAATGGGGTGCCGCGTTCCCCGGCGCCCACGGCCTTTCGATCGTCAAGGAGGGCGCGAGACAAGTCCTCTATCTGACCGACCTGAAGCGCAACGCGTTCTTCAAGACCACTCTCGACGGCGAGATCCTCGGGGAGTGGCACTGGCCGTCTGATTCCTGCAAGTATGAGAAACAGGACCAATACCGGCCATCATGGACGCTACATGCGCCGGACGGACGCTTCTTTACCCTCGACGGTTACGGGCGTGACTACATCCAGTGTTTCGGAGCGGATGGAAAAGCCACCGGCATGTTTGGCGGTGCGGAGGGCGGCGTCACCCATTGGGGGCCCCATGGCGGCATTTATGACGACGGATTGCTCATCGCCATGAGTGACCAGCAGTATCTCATGAAGCTCGACGATCACGGCAAGGAACAGTTCCGCGTCGCGATGCCGGGTGGCAATCCCCGCCAGATCCAGAAAAAGGGAAACCACTATTTCATCGCCCATCTCGCCGACAACTGGCCTGCCGACCGTGACTCCCGCGGATTCCTCTCGGTGCTCGACCGCGACTTCAAAATCTTGTCCAACATCGGCGGAACGGCCCCGGAATACGATGATGCCGGCAAGCTCCGGAAAATGGCCTCGGCCGGCAGCAACTTCATCCATCCACACGATCTGGTCGTCGCGCGGGACGAAAGCATCTACGTCGCGCAATTCGCTTCCGCCAACACCTACCCAATCAAGCTCGAGCGGGTGTGACGGTCGTTTTGATGATGGATTGACTTCTGCAAGTTTTCGTAAACAAAGGGAAAATGGGGTCGGTTCAAATCTTGACAGAGGTCACCTCTCTTTCGCTCTTCCCGCATGCCACGGAGCCTGTGACTTGAAAAAACGCGGGAGGTGTGGTTTATTGATACCCTTCTCGGATGTAACCTTGATGGGAAAAACCAAGGAGGTCGCCATGAAAACTTTCTCCATAATCATCGGCTTGTGGATTGTGACTCTCGGTCTGATGCCATCCGCGCGCGCCCAGGCCAAGGCCGGGGCAGTTGCCGGCACGGAAGCCGCGTACGACCAGGCGCTGCTCTCCGCGGTCGGCAGCCTGGCAGACGCATATTTGCTGCAGACCCGGCACACGCTCGAAATTCTGGCCCGCACGGAGGAGGTGGGATCGGGCCAATGGGAACGCATGAAACCGCTGGTGAGCGCGTCCGTGCCGCCGGTGCTGCCGCAAGTGCTCTGGTTCGTCCGCCCCGACGGGACGTATCACACATCGGCCGAGGGACTGGCCGGCCAAAAGTTGGATGACCGCGCCTACTTTCCGAAACTGATGGCCGGAGAGGCGGTGTGTGGCGATTTGGTGGTCAGCAAATCGACTGGAAAAAAGTCGGTCATTATTGCGGTGCCCGTGAAAAAGGACAGTCGGGTGGTGGGCGGGATAGGCGCTTCGATTTTCGTGGATGATCTGAGCCAATTGCTCAATGAGCGGCTGAAATTGCCGGCCGGGTCCGTGTTCTACGCGCTGACCACCAACGGGCTGACAGCGTTTCATATCAATCCGACGCTGGATTTTGTGGATCCTCGCCAACTCCAAAACCCCGGCCTGAGCGACGCGGTGGGGACGATCCTGAGTCGAACGGCAGGCGAAGTTGCCTACGAATTCAACGGCTCACCGAGACGCGTGGTTTTCAACACATCGGCGCTGACCGGCTGGCGGGTGGCGTTTGGCCGCGTGCTGCCGAAAGCGCGGGAGTAATCAGACGGGCAGCGGAGAATGAAGGAGTCTTACAGCGAAAACCTAGCCGATAGCTCTGGCCCCGAACCCTACGCCAAGAGCCTTACGAGGTCATTCCTCACGAGAAATTCAGCGCGTCCATGTCGA
>JBFZFJ010000504.1:0-13877 GCA_041306405.1 Verrucomicrobiales bacterium
TAGTTAGTGTTTGGGAGAGTCGGACGATGGCGTCGACGAGTTCGAGGGAAATTTGGTGTTTCGAGGCGGCCGGCAAGGATTCGGTGCGGTCCGGATAGACGAGCAGGACCTCGTTTTGATCCGAGTCGAAGCCGATGCCGGGTTGGGAAACGTCGTTGGCGATGATGAGATCGCAGTGTTTGCGGGTCAGTTTTTCGCGGGCGTTGGATTCCAGGTTTTCGGTTTCCGCCGCGAAGCCGACGAGGGTGCCGCTGAAGCCGAACGGCTGGCGGGCGGAGCCGAGGATGTCGGCGGTGCGGACGAGTTCGAGAGTGAGCGTGTCGCCGGATTTTTTGATTTTGCGAGGCTGGACGGTGGCGGGCGTGTAGTCGGCGACGGCGGCGGCAAACACGGCGATGTCCATGCGGCCGACGTGTTTTGAAACGACATCATGCATCTCGGCGGCGGTTTCGACCGGGATGAAATCGACATTCGCGGGCACGTCCAGATTCGTCGGGCCGGAGACGAGCAGCACCGAGTGCCCCTCGTGGGCGAAGGCTCCGGCGAGCGCATAGCCCATTTTCCCGGACGAACGATTCGTCAGAAAGCGAACCGGATCGATCGGTTCGCGAGTGGGGCCTGCGGTGACAAGGACTTTCACGCCGGGAGTCTGATCGGCGGACGGAAAGAGGCAAGCGGAAGCAAGGGGCGGGGCGGCTCTAAATTTGAAAATAAAAAAGCCCGCCGCCGGAAGGACCGGGGCGGGTTGATGGAGAGGACGGCTCTTACTTCGCTTTCTTCGGAGCGGCAGGCGCCTTCGGAGCGGCTTCCGCCGGCTTTGTCTCGGGTGTTTTGCCGGACTTCATGTCTGCGAGTTCTTTCTTGGCGGCCGCTTTTTGCGTGTCGTCGAGCTTGCTGGAAATTTCCTCGATCATCGTTTTGGCAGATTCCTCACCACGTTCCTGGGCGAGGGCGGCGAGCGCCCATGCCTTGACGGGATTCGCCTTGGTGCCGATGCCTTCGTTGATCAGACGCGCCAGCGCCAGCGTCGCAGGACCGTGGCCCTGGTTGGCGGCGAGGGAATAAAGCTGGCCGGCGTTTTCGATGCTTTGGGTCACGCCACCCGCGCCGCGCTCGTAAAGAGTGGCCAGATTGTTCTGGGCCTGGGCGGAGCCGCCCTGCGCGGCACGCGTCAGCCAGGCGACGCCGGCGACGGAATCCGCGGAGCCGAGCTTGCCTGAGAGATAAAGCAGGCCGAGCTCGTTCTGACCCTCGGGGAGGTTGCCGTTAGCCGCCGCGGTGAGGTGCTTGTATCCCAGCAGGAGGTCGGGCTTTTCGCTTGAGAGAGCTTGGACGGCGAGGCGGAAGCTCGCGACCGGGCTTCCGGATTCGGCCGCCTTTTCAAGCAGCGCAAGGCCGCGCACCGGGTCTTTTTCAACGCCCTTTCCTTGGATGTAGAAATCCGCCGTGCGGAGGATGCAGTCGATTTGTCCGACGTCCTTGCCCCGCTCGTATTCGGCGAGGGCGGCTTTGAGGTCTTTTTTGACGTTTTCCTCGTAGTCTCCGAGAGCGAGGTAGCCGCTGTATTCTTTGGCGGCGATGGCCTTTTTGAGCCACTCGCGGCCTTTTTTCTCATCGCGGTTTTTTTCATCGCCGCTGAGCAAACGGGAACCAAGCGCCGCCATGGCACCGGCATCGCCCAAGCCCGCGGCCTTGGAATAACTGGCGAGAGCCGCCTTCACGTCCTTCAACTCGGGAAAGCCGAACTGGCCTTCATAAAACCGTGCGACGAGCAACATCGACGGAATATCACCGGCGTCAGCCGCGCGGTTCCACCAGAAGATCGCCTTGTCCGGATCGGCGGTCGGAGTGAGTTTACCGCGCAGATAGGCCTCGCCCAAAATGCGACCGGCCACCGCGGGATCCTCCTTGGCGGCTGATTCGAGCGCTTCGCGGGCCTGGTTGCGCTCCTCTTCCTTTTCGGAGGCGAGCAGGATGAATGAGAGCCGGTAAATCGCGTCCTTGTGTTTTCCCGCGGCTGCCTTGCGGTAATATTCGAGCGCCTTGTCCCGGGATGCCTCCGCGCCCTTGCCGGATTCGTGGGCGAAACCGAGGAGATAGAGAGCGTCCATGTTGCCTTGTTCGGCAAGGGGTTTGGCCATCTCCACGGCCTTGGCGTGGCGGCCGGCTTGGAAGGCTTCCATGGCTTCCATGGCTTCCTTCGCGGGACCCTGGGCGGCGGGAAGCGCCGAGGAATTGTCAGACGGCAGCGAGACCGCAGCTTGAAGGGAGGCGGTGAACGCTGAAAACAGCAACAACTGAGGGATGGATCGCAAACGCACTCGCGACAATTGATGCGATTTCCCGGGAAATGCAAGCGCGATGAAAAGCCCTTAAACACCGCGTTCCCAGCGGGCTTTGAGCTCGTCAACGCACTCGCCGAGCAAGCCTTCATCAAGCTGATGGACATCGACGCCCCGGCCCACATCCGCCAGCAGCAAGACTGTTAGCCGGCCGCCGAGGTGTTCGCGGAACTCATCCAATCCGTCGAGCACGCGCCGCCTCCCGGAGGTGTCCAGCCAATCGAGCGCGGGATGGTAAATCCCGAGCTGCAAGCCCTCGAGCACCCGCAGCACCTGGTCGGCGATGGAGGGGTTCAACAACCCGGCCCGCGCGGAATAGAGCGTGTCGAGTGCCAGCCCGACCCCCACGGCCGGCGCGTGGGAAAGTTGGTAAGACGTCATCGTCTCCAGTTTGTGGGCCGCCCAGTGGCCGAAATCCAAGGGCCGGCTCGATCCGGTTTCAAACGGGTCGCCGCCGGTGGCGATGTGCCGGGCGTGGAGTAATGCGGAATTTTCGACGCAGGTCTCGAGCGTTTCCGGATCAAGCGCGGCAAGCGCCTCGAGGTTCGTCTCGATCCACTCGAAAAACCCGCGGTCCCTCACCAAGGCGACCTTGACCGCCTCGATCAGCCCGCCCCGGCGGGTCTCCTCATCCTGACTTTGGAGAAAGCGGAAATCATTGATCACCGCGTAGGGCACGGCGAACGCGCCCACCCAGTTCTTCTTGCCGAAAGCGTTGATCGCGCACTTCACCCCTACGCCGCTGTCATCCTGCGAGAGCGTGGTGGTCGGAAATCTAACCAGCCTGACTCCCCGGTGGGCGGTGGCCGCGCCATAGCCAACGGCATCAAGAAACGCCCCGCCGCCGATGACCAGCGCGTATGAATGCCGGTCGAGATGCGCCGCGTTGATCGCCGCCCAGACCTCGCGGACCAGGTGCTCGTCAGCCTTGGCCGATTCACCGCCGGGAAAAACCGTGATTCCGCGGAAATCCAAATCCAGTTCCGCGAAGTAGCTTTGGATCTCGTCCTCCAGCCCCGGCCACAATTCCGACACCGTTTCCTCCACGAAAACCATCGCCCGCCGACCGCCGCCTTCGCTCAGAATTTCAGCCAGCGCCGGATTTCCAGCTGAGAACGCATCGCGGGTGAAAACGATACGGTGCTTGAAGGTGACGGGGATTTGGAAATCGTAGCGGGACATCAGCGGGCGGAAGCAGTAGCGACCGTTACGCCGACACGCCAACGTTTCTTGCCCGAATTCAGCTCATGCCCACTCCGGAGACACTTTTTGAAAGCCGCTGGCTCGGACTTTATCGCATCGGCCACTGGGATTTCGTCCGCCGGCCGCACTCGGACGCGTGCGTCGGCATCCTCGCCATCACGCCCGATGACGAGATTATCCTCGTCGAGCAATTCCGCATTCCGATGCAGCGCCACGTCATCGAGGTGCCCGCCGGACTCGTCGGCGACGAAGCCGAACACGTCGGCGAATCGCTGTCTGCCACCGCGCGGCGCGAGCTGCTGGAGGAAACCGGCTACCGCGCCGGCTCGATGCTCCCGTTGATTTCCAGCCCGACTTCGGCGGGGATGTCCTCCGAATACGTCCATCTCTTCCACGCCACCGATATCGTCCGCGAGCACCAAGGCGGCGGGGTCGCGGGCGAAAACATCGTCGTCCACCATGTGCCGCTTTCGCAACTGCGAGAGTGGTTCGCCCAACAGGAAGCCGCGGGAAAACTCATCGATTTCAAAATCCACGCCGCGCTCTGGCTGGCAGGGATCAACTGCTAGATCCGCACCAACGGAATCACCCGCGACTGCTCGCGACCGTTGCCTTCGATTTCCAAGCGGTCGGCGAAGAGATGAATCGCCGAGTAAGCATTCACCTCCGGCTCGTGCAAAATGGATTTGAAAGTGATGTAGGGAACGCCTTGCCGAATCACCTCCGCGCCGGCGTGGTTGTGGCCGTTGAAATAGGCGACGACGCACGGATGCCGGTCGATCAAGGCGATCACCGCCTCGTGGTTCCACGCATGATGCCCTTCGGTTGGCAACAGCGGATGGTGGCCGCACAGGATCACCGGTTCCTTGGCCGTATCCGCCGCGGTGAGTTCGCCCTCGATCCATGCGAGCTGGGTTTCGGAAATCCCGCCGTTCCATGACTTGGCGCTTTTCGATTTCTCCTCGATCAGTTTCTTCAATAGCGCCTCGGATTCCAAATCCCGCGGACTGCCCGCCGGATGTTTGTAGGTGGATAGATCGTTGGTGTCCAACATGACAAACCGCACGCCGGAGCGACTGAACTGATAGTATTCGCCCGGCATCCCGGCGACCCGCACGACCCCGCCCTTCTCTCCGTCCGTCACCGAGTAATCGTGATTTCCCAACAGGTGGCGCACCGGATGCCCGAGCCCGTCAAACAACGGCATCACCGTGGCAAACGATTTGAAATCCCGGTCGATGAGATCCCCGAGGTGCAAGGTGAACGGCAGCTTTTTGCCCGCCAGCCACGCCGCGGCCGCCTTCAGTTTCGGAATGGACTCCCGGAAATGCCGCTCGCCCGCGGGATCGGCATCGGCGTATTGCACGTCCGTGATCAGGCCGAAGGAAAGGACCGGCTTGCCGCCAGTTCCCGCCCCGCGCAGCTTGGACAGCGAGGCCGCCACAGTGGAAAGCCCGATAAAATTTCGTCGCTTCATGAGGCGGGACTGATACTTCCCCACGGCGACGGAAGCGATGACAAATTCCGGGAGTGTCGGCGTTGACGTGGTCCCGTCGCGACACGAAGCTCGCGGCGATGAGCGACTTGATCTTGGGAATCGACTTGGGCACGACGAACTCCGCCGTGGGCGTGGTGGACTCGGGATTTCCGATCCTGCTGGCCAACGAGGACGGCCGCCGGATCACGCCGAGCGCGGTGTGGATCGGCGCGGATGGCGGCATCGAGGTCGGCGCGAAGGTGCTGCGCCGCAGGGTGCTCGAACCGGATCGGGTGGTCACCAGCATCAAGCGGCTGATGGGCCGCCGGACGAGCGAAGTTGAGGAAAATTTCCCGGTGCCGGTGACCGCCGGCGCGGACGGATTGCCGCGTGTTCTGGGCATGACACCCGAGCAAATCAGCGCGGAAATCCTCCGCGAGATGAAACGCGTCGCCGAGTGGCGGATGGGCGCGGAAATCACCAAGGCGGTCATCACCGTGCCCGCCTATTTCCACGACGCCCAGCGCGCCGCCACCAAGCGCGCGGGCGAGCTCGCCGGGCTCGAAGTGGTCCGCATCCTCAACGAACCGACCGCCGCCGCGCTCGCCTACGGCCTCGACAAGCTCGGCGAAAAAGCCCGCGTCGCGGTCTATGATCTCGGCGGCGGGACCTTCGATCTATCCATTTTGGAAATGCAGGACGGCGTCTTCCAAGTGCTCGCCACCCACGGCGACACCCGTCTCGGCGGCGACGATCTGGACGCGCTCATTCTCGACCGCGTGATGGAAAAATCCGGGATGGGCGAAATCGATCTCGCCGCGCGGGTCCGCCTGATGGCCGAGGCGGAGCGCGTGAAACTCGCTCTATCCGATGACACGCAGGCCGTTTTCCGGGTGCCGTTTTATGATGGAAGCCGGAGTTTGGAAGAAACGATCACGCGCGAGGACTTGGAAAAACTCGCCGCGCCGTGGATTGCGAAAACCCTGCACCTCTGCCGCAAGGCGCTCGCCGACGCCGCGCTCAAGCCGGAGGACCTGAGCGTCGTGGTCGTCGTCGGTGGCAGCACACGGATGCCCGCCGTCCGCCGCGCGGTGGCCGAGCTTTTCGGCCTCGAGCCGGACATTTCGCAGCACCCGGACGAGGCGATCGCCCTCGGCGCCACGATCCAGGGCGGCGTGCTGAGCGGCGCGCTGCGGCAGATGATTTTGCTCGATGTGACGCCGCTGAGCCTCGGCATCGAGACCTTCGGCGGGCTGATGAACGTGCTCATCCCGCGCAACACGACCATCCCGTGCAAGGCCGGCGAAATGTTCACCAACGCCGCCGACGGCCAAGCCGCGATGCGCGTGCGCGTGCTGCAGGGCGAGCGGGAAATGGCCAAGGACAACTGGGAGCTGGGCAATTTCGACGTCCCGTTTTCCCCGTCGTCGAAGGGCCAGGCGCGGGTCGGCGTGCAATTCAGGATCGACGAGAACGGCATTCTCGAAGCGCTCGCCCGCGACGTTTCCACCGGCATCGACACGGTGATCCAGATCGAAAGCGCGGCCGTCAATGTCGATGACGCGGCGGTCGAGGCGATGGTCAGCGAATCGGTCGAGCACGCCTTCACCGACATGGCGGAGCGCGTTTTCACCGAGGCGAAAATGAAAGCCGAGGAGCTCCTGCCTGCCGTGGAGGCCGTCCTGAGCCAAGGCCTCGCGATGGACGACGAGCGCGGTGAAATCGAATCCGCCGCCGCCGCCGTCCGCGCCGCGCTCGCGGGAGGCGCGGCCAATCCGCTCAAAGCCGCGGTCCAGCGCCTCGACGCCGCCACCGAGGCGCTCGCCGCCCGCCTCGTCGAGCAGGCGATGGACGCCGCGCTGGACCGCCAACTCGCCGACGCATGAGGATTCTGAGAGAGATCTTCACATCCGCCCAGTCACCCCCTAAACTTCACCCGTGAGAGAAAAACACACTTCTTGGTTTCACTGCGGACAATGCGGTTCGCTTTTCCAATCCAGCCCCGGAGCGGTGGATGGCCGCCTTTGCACCTCCTGTGGGCGCAACCCGTCGCTCGGCATCGAGCCGCCGCCCGCGAACGATGCCGCCCCCGCGCTGACTCCAACGGAAAACTCCGGCGAACGGAGAAAACGCCCGGAAAAGAAGCGGAAACGCAGTTATTTCACGCTGAAGATCGGCCTCGGCTGGTCGGTGCTCGTTCTCGCCATCATCTACGGAGCCCGCTGGCAATGGGGCGAAAAACCGGTCGATTCCGAAAAACCCGTGAGCCAAGTCTCGGCGAAAGCCGTCGTCCCGGAAGAAGACGTCATTCTGATGGACGAGGCCGGCCCGCTTTGTAACCAGAACTTTTCCGGCTTCCTCGCCGCCGGCACACCTGAGGAACAAAACCAGTTCGTCCTCTCGCCCATCACCACCGCCGCCCGGATGGCGCGCTTCTTCAGCTTGAATCCGCTGATCGTCATCGACCCGCAAAAACTCGCCCTGCCCAAACACGCGGTTCTCCACCTGCCCGGCCGCCGGGCGATCGAAACTTACTGGAGCTCCTCCGACGGCCGCGAGCTCGACGCCGTTTTCATGGAGGAAAACGGCGAGTGGCGGCTCGACTGGGACCATTACGTCCGCTTCAGCGAGTATCCCTGGCCGCTTTTTCTGGCAGGCAGCGGACCGGAGCAAGTCGAGTTCCGCCTGCTCGCCCGCGAGCGCCTCGCCGACGAACGCAAAGCCGCCGACACCATCAGCATCGTGTTTTACCCGCCCCGCTTCGACTCCAACACTGAAATGGGGGTCAAGTCGCCCGAGTTCCTGGTCAAGCGCGACAGCAAGAACGGCCGACTGATAGATGCCGCCTTCAAACTTGAAAAAGCCGGCAAACGCGTCTTCGGCGTGAACCTTCCCAGCGCCACTCCCGAGGGATTCATCCGCGTCCGCGTGAAAGTCCGCCGCGTCGAGGAAGCCGGGGAACGTCGCGTCGAACTCGAGGATGTCATCGCCTGCCACTGGTATTACCATGACGCGTCCGGCGTGGAAATCCCGGACCAGCCGCTCAAGCCCGACTCACCGCCGCCCGCATCACCGCCAACGGATCCGCTCCCGGAAACCAATGCTGAAACGCCAGTGCCCCTTGATGAATGAGCATCGACAGGCCGTTCGCCGTGCGGCAGCCCAAGCCGCCCGCCATCGCTAACAACGGCGTCACCGGAGGTTGGTAAATCGTGTCATACACGAGGTGCTTCTTTTTGAAACAGTCCGCAGGCAGGATCGACGGATCGCCGCTTTTCAAGCCGACTGACGAGGTGTTCACGATCAAATCACAGCGCAAACACTGTTCCGCCAACGCCGGATCATCCAAGCCCAGCGCGACGATTTCCGTCTGCGGACTGAGCAAGCGCAGCCGCCCGACCAGCGGCCCGAGCTTCTCCAGCGTGCGGTTCACGATAACTAACTTTTTCACCCCGAGCAGGCAGCACTGCGTCGCGATCGCCTGCCCCGCGCCGCCGCCCGCACCGGCGATGACGACCTTGAGCGATGCCAGCGGCAGCTTGAAATCATCCTCCACCGCACGGGCGAAACCCGGCCCGTCGGTGTTGAAACCACGGGTCGCGTCCGCATCAAAACGAATCGTGTTCACCGCCCCGAGCGCCTCGGCGTCGGGATCCACCTCGCAGTGCTCCATCGCCTCCAGCTTGTGCGGCACCGTCACGTTGCAGCCGATGAATCCCAGCGCCCGCAGCCGAGAAAACGCCTCGCCCACCCGCCCCGGCTCGATGTCGAGACGGATGTAACGCGCGTCGATCGCCGCCGCGTCGAGCGCCGCCTGGTGCATCCGCGGTGAGGCCGAGTGCGCGATCGGGTGGCCGATCACCGCCAGCCGCGCCGGCTTGTCGGCACCGGCGTCCAGCAGCTCGCGGGACTCCAAGTCTTCCAGTGTGTAAACCTGTTTCATCGGTCGGAATTTATAACATGCCCGCGAAATGACGGACGCGCGCCACGCAACGATCCTTCCCTAGCAAATTCAACACATCCCCGAGATCCGGCCCGTGGGCGCGACCTGACAGCGCGACCCGCAGCGGGAACATCAACTGCCCCGGCTTCGCGCCCGCCGCCGTCGCGGTTTCATTGAGCGCCGCCTTCGCCGCGTCCGCCGACCATTCGGAAATCGCTTCGAACGCCGTCGCCAGCGCGCTCAAAAGCCCGCCCGCCGCCGCGTTTCCGCGCACCTTCGCGAGAGCTTCCTCGTCGTATTCAAAATCCTCCTTCAGCAGGAAATCCACCGCCGCCGGCACGTCGCCGAACAGGCGGACCTTGTCCTTCACCGCCGCGATCACCGCCAGATAGTTTTCCGGAACCGGCAGGCCCGCCGCTTCCACAAACGGCCGCGCCGCCGCCGCGAAATCCTCCACGCTCACGCCGAGCAGATGCTGCTGGTTGACCCACTTGCATTTCTCCAGATCAAAGCGGCCCGGCGAGCGGTTGACGTTTTCCAGCGAGAAGCGCTCGACCAGTTCGGCGAGCGTGAAAATCTCCTGCTCGGTCTTGGGGTTCCATCCTAGCAGTGCGATGAAATTCACCACCGCCGCCGGCAGGAAGCCCTGCCGCGGATAGTCGCCCACCGCCGCGCCGGCGTCGCGCTTCGACATCTTCGAGCCGTCCGGATTCAGGATCAGCGGGATGTGCGCGTATTGCGGCGCCTTGCCGCCGAAGGCTTCGATCAGCTGCAAATGCTTCGGCGTGTTCATCAAATGGTCCTCGCCGCGGATGACGTGGGTGATCTCCATTTCCAAGTCGTCCACCACGTTGACGAAGTGGAAAACATAGCTGCCGTCCGAGCGCTTCACCACCATGTCCGGCGTGTTCGACTCGTCGCGGTAGTCGATGGTTACCTCGCCGCAGACCAGGTCGTTCATCGTCACCGGCTTGCGCTCGAAGCGGAAGCGCCACGCGCCGCCGTCCTCGTAAACGCGCCCCGCCGCCACCAGTTTCGCGAACCACGCGTCGTAAATTTCCTTCCGCTGGCTCTGAGAGTAAGGGCCGAAATCCCCGCCTTTTTCCGGACCCTCGTCCCAATCGAGACCGAGCCAGTGCATCCCGTCGAAAATCGCCTGCCGCGCTTCCTCGGTGTTGCGCGCCTCGTCGGTGTCCTCGACCCGCAGCACGAAAACGCCGCCATGTTTGCGGGCGAACAGCCAGTTGAACAAAGCGGTGCGGGCCCCGCCAACGTGCAGATAGCCAGTGGGCGAAGGGGCGAAACGGGTGCGAACGGTCATACGCGACGTGTAATCACCGCAACCGCCCACGTCCAGCCCCGCGGATCGCGAAAACTACGCCATCACGTAATTAACCTTTCCTGATTATCTGGGATACTGGCTTCCGCATGACCGACCCAAAAAACTCCAACAATTTTTTGAAGCCGCGCTAAGAGCCCCCGCCGCGGCGGAAGGGAAAGCCGCACTGGCGCGGGCGTTTCCCATCCCGGCTCCGATTACCGCCCCTCCGACACCTGCGGAAGCAGTGCGGGAAGCCGTTTTCACCCCCGTTCCGCCGGTCGCCAGCGCGGATCCCCTTGCCAATCCCGGTCTGAATGAAGCGGCATCCGCAAAACTTGGCGCGCTTCTCGATGACTCATTGGCCCTGCAAAAACGCAGGCGGCGACGCGAGTTGATCGGAACCTTCGTGGTCTAACCGGACTCACTGGAGGAGGATTGGGCTGGTTCGTCCAATCTTCCGCCCGCATTCAGGCATTCCGGGAAGCGGCGGGAGGCCGCGCGAGCCTGAATGGCATGGAAGACGTCAACATGGACGCTGAAATGCAGGCGATGATGGGCGGCGAGGGCAAAACGACCGGCCAGAGAAACGAAATGCTTCAGAACGCCTTGCCGATCAAGTTGCAAGCAATCCAAGGGAGTGAAGCCACAAGACTCCGTCATCTCGCAGATCGTATAATTTCGGCCAAGAAACAAGCCCCCGCCGCCGACACGAGCGCCCTGGAGCGCGAGATCGACCAACAGGTTTACGCCCTCTAGGGCCTGACGCCGGAAGAAATCGCCATCGTGGAGGGCACGGTCCAATGAAGCCCTTCGATCTTACCATTTTCCGGGAGGCGATGGCGGCTGGGAGCATCGAGTGGCGCAAACATGTGCTGCAAAAACTCGCCGAACGCGGCATCCCGCAAGATTCCGTCCGTGAGGTATTGCTCCGGGGCGAGCGGATTCGGGATCATGAGGATGACAAACCGTTTCCCAGCTCGCTTTTTCTAGGCCACGTTTCCGGTGTTCCGCTTCACGTCGTGGCGGCGTGCGACGAAATAAACGGACAAGTATTCATCATCACGGCTTACGAGCCGTCGCTGGAAATTTTTGAGCCCGACTATCGAACCAAACGAAAACCATAAACCCGACCCATCACACCTGCCCGCTTTGCGGCGGAAATAAAACGGAAGGTACCACTACATTCACCGCTGACTTGGGGAGTGGGATCGTGGTCGTGCGGCGGGTGCGTGCGACCCTCTGCTCGCAATGTGGAGAAGAATGGATCGATGACGCAGCGGCCCGCCAACTGGAACAAGTGGTGAACGAAGCACGTTTACACCACCGCGAGGTGGAAGTCACCGCCTTTGCCTAGCTTGAGCACCCCGCCGCCGACACGAGCACCCTGGAGCGCGGGATCGACCAACAGGTTTACGCCCTCTACGGCCTGACGCCGGAGGAAATCGCCATCGTGGAGGGCACCGCCCCATGAACCCGCCGAGCGAGTGCCGTTTCCCCCGCCTCCTGTTTGCCAAAGCCGATGCCGGAGCCAGCGCGCGCATCTTGAGGGCCAAAGGCCCGGCCCCATACCAGCCCAGGGCAACGCCCTGGGTAACCCGTCGTAATGATTACCTGAGCCCTGAAGGGGCGACCCAACCCGTCCGCCGCCGCCCGATGGCCCGCCCCTTCAGGCATGCGCGTCAACTTAAGGGCGCTCGGCCCTGATTCGTTGCTCAAGGAGCGGCGGAACGCGTCCGCCGATGCCAATGAGCTGGCAATGAGACGAGCGGATGCGAGCTACATTGGCTTTCCATGAACGTCGGCGGACGCGTTCCGCCGCTCCTTGATCTGCCCACTTGTCGGCTTTTGAGATCGGCAGCGTGCCATCACGGAGCTGTTTGGCAAAGCCAAGGGAACCATCAGCGAGCACATCAAACACATCTTCGAGGACGGGGAACTGGAGCCGGTGGCAACTGTTCGGTTATTCCGAACAGTTCAAACTGAAGGCGGGCGGGAGGTAACCAGGGAGGTGGAGTGCTACAATTTGGACATGGTGCTGGCGCTCGGTTTCCGCGTGCGCAGCCCCATGGCCGTGCGCTTCCGGCAATGGGCGGCGGACAAGCTGAAGGAATACATCGTCAAAGGCTTCGTGCTGGATGACGAGCGGCTGAACAATCCGCAGGTAGGCAATGACTACTTTGAGGAACTCTCCCGCTGCATCCAGGACATCCGCACCAGCGAGCGGCGCTTTTACCAGAAGATCACAGACATCTACGCCACCAGCATCGACTACGACAAGGATGCCCCGCTGACGCAGGCCTTCTACTCCACCGTGCAGAACAAGGTCCACGATGCCATCCACGGCCAGACCGCCGCCGAGGTCATCACCTCCCGTGCCGACCGCACCCGGCCAAACATGGGGCTGACAAACTGGGAAGGCGCCCGCATCCGTAGGACCGATGTCAGCATCCGTAGGACCGATGTCAGCATCGCCAAAAACTACCTGAGCGAGCCCGAACTCCGCGCCCTCGGCAAAGCGAAACGAAGCAAGAAACCCAAGCCATGAACGGAAACCCTTGCGTGAAGGAGTGCTACTTCCGGTCGCCCATGGCGGAGCGCGACCTGCTCTTCCACGATACTGTGGTCACCGCATACCCACACGAGAAATAGACCACGATCAAAGAACACGAAAGAGTCGTCCTTACCATTCCCGTCGCCGCCGAAGGATTAGAGGCTGGCGATGTGGGGACCGTCGTCCACATTTACAGCGATGGCCTTGCCTATGAAGTGGAATTCACCACTTTAGACGGGCGCACGGCAGCAGTATGCACCTTGGAAACATCCCAAGTGCGCCCCGTAAGCAGCCGGGAAATCACCCACGCACGAGAATTTGCAGCAGCTTGAGCGTTGCAACTGCCCCGATTTACTCGGACATTCAAAGTCCCGGACAAGTTGTCTCCTGCCCAGTGCCCTCGCGCAAAAAACCTCCGCCGCGGCTGGCCGCGACGGAGGTTTTTGAGTGAAACGGGATGCCGGATCAGGCTTCCTCGGTTTTTTCCTGAGGCTCGTCGAAACCATACTTGGCTTCGAGATTCTCAGCGGCGGCGACCGGAGCTTCCTCCGCCGCATCCGCGACGGATTCAACGATCGTTTCGATGACCGGCTCGGCGACAACCGCGGTAGCGACCGCCGGCGCGGTGGAGGCGAGAACGGCGCGGGTTGGTTCGCGCTCGTCACGTCCTTCCATGTCCTCACGCTCATCCTGGCCTTTGGATTTGGCGCCGGAAACCGTCATTTTCCGGCCCATGAAGGGCTGGTCGTGAAGGACTTCCACGGCACGCATCGCTTCGTCCATGCGGAGCATTTCGACGAAGCCATAGCCCTTGGAGCGGTGGGTGCTGCGGTTGTAAACGATCTCGATGTTGCGAACGCCGCCGATGCCTTTGAAGAGCTCCTGGAGGTCTTGTTCGGACACGTCATACGACAAGTTCCCGACGTAAACGCGGGTGGACTCGACGCTTTTCGGATCGCCGCCGCGAGGGCGGTCACCGCCGCGTTCGCCGCGGTTGCCACCGCGTGAACGTTCCTCGCGCTCGCCTTCCGGACCAGGTT